>CAZKNV010000559.1:0-1500 GCA_964554145.1 uncultured Burkholderiaceae bacterium | reverse complement strand
CAGCGGCACTCCGTTGGGCGCGAGCGCAATCACTTTGGCGCCACCCCCGCGCGCTCTCACTGCCGCCAGCGCATCGGCCAGCGGCGGCGCCATCATGACCATTCCCGGCCCGCCGCCAAACGGCCGATCATCGATCGTTCGATGAGCGTCGTTGACGAAGTCGCGCGGATTCCATGTCGTCAGCGACCACAGGCCTTGCTCGTGTGCCCGCTGCGTAATGCCGTGCTCGACAACAGCCGCGAACATCGACGGAAACAGCGTGATCACATCGAACCGCATCATTTCAAACTCGTCACCAACCGGTTTGCCAGTCGACTCGAATTAACCGGGCATCCGGTTCAATCGCCTCGACATATTCGCTCACCATCGGAATCAGCAGCGCGCCTTTTTTATCGCTCACTGTGCTTGTTACCTCAAGCCATTGCATAACCACGCCGCCCTGATCCCGACTCTTGCCGGCGCGCAGACCAGACGCCGCGCCTAGCTCAACGCCTTCCCGATTGACTACGCGATATCCGATGACATCGCTCAAATAGTGCTCGCCCTCGGCGAGTGGCGGGAATTCACTGCGCGCCACCCCGACTGTCGCGCCCTTAAGCGCATCGGCGGCTTCCCTGCTTTCGCAGCCTTGCCACTTGGCAACCAGCGACTCGCCGTGCCGCCGGGTTTGCTGCACTGCCAGTTCCTGAGCCGCCGGGCCTTGCAGCAACCACCAGCGGCGAACGCTTTCAAGTACAACGCCATCGGCTGCAAACGGTGCAATGTGCACCCAGCCCTTTAAACCATAGGCGCCGCGCACGACGCCGAGCTCGATCAAATCGTGCGGGGGCACTATGCCGCGGCGGCGGCCTGCTCTGCAACCGGCGCAGCCTCGGCCGGGGCACTGTCGGTCGGTGCGTGCGTTTTAACGAGCCGCGCAACTGTCGGCGACATCCTTGCACCGACTCCTGTCCAATACGTCAACCGATCAGCGGCTATGCGAAACTTCGCCTCGCCTCCCGCTGCCACCGGGTTATAAAAGCCGACGCGCTCAATGAAGCGGCCGTCTCTCGGGTTGCGCGAATCGGTTGCCACAATGTTGAAGAACGGGCGTTTTTTGGCGCCGCCTCGCGCAAGTCGAATGACGACCATCTGGAATCCTTTGTTATGCGGGCGTGCCTATGGACGCCACGGAAAGCCGGTGATTGTATCCGCGCTCAGCACGTTGGAGCAAGCCGGTTGACGCCGTGCATCTGCATCGATGATCCGCTTTCGACACAAGGCTTTCGCGGCATTGCTGGCTTCGCTGACCGGAGCGCTCGGTCTTAACCGTCTTTACCTGGGGCAGCGGCTATGGTGGCTCCCACTGGGAATAACGCTGATCGCGCTGCCGCTCACTATCGGCGTGAACAACTGGTATCAAACGCCGGCGTTTTTCGTGTTGATGCTGCCGGTGATTGCCGGCTTCATTCAAGGGTTGGTGATTGCGCTGATGCCCGACGAGCGCTTCGACGCGCGATT
>CAZKNV010000558.1:0-1510 GCA_964554145.1 uncultured Burkholderiaceae bacterium | reverse complement strand
GCCAATGCCCGCTTTTGCACGTGCCGTATCGAGATCGGCCAGCGGTTGATCGAGCGGCTCGTCGGTCAACAAAAATGTGCCCCAGTGTATGCCGACAGTCCGGCGCGCCTTGATATCTCGATGAATACGGATCGCTTCATCGGGATTCACATGCTGATCGGACATGAACCAGCGCGGCTCGTAGGCGCCGATTGGAACCAGCGCCAGATCGATTCCTCCAAAACGCCGGCCTATCTCAATAAAGTCAGGTCCGTACCCGGTGTCGCCGGCGAAGAAGAACGAACCACCATCGGCGTGGCCAGCCTCTGCTCTCTGACCCACAAATCCTCCCCAAAGCGTTTCGTTGCGATCGCTTAACGTGCGGCGGCTCCAATGTTGGGCCGGCACAAACGTAATTGTCAAAGCGTCTACGGTGTGCTGCTGCCACCAGTCCATCGCCTTGAAGTGGTCAACGCCCACTTGCTTCATCCAGCGATCGATGCCGAGCGGGACCAGGAACAGCGGCGGACCATTCGGCTGCCGGTTCAATGCGAGGACGCTCGCGGTGTCCAGGTGATCGTAGTGATTGTGCGAGATCAGCACGACGTCGATATGCGGCAGATCCGCCATCGCAACCCCCGGCGGCTGCCAGCGCTTCGGCCCGGCGAATTGAACCGGAAACGCGCGCTCGGAGAAAAGCGCATCGGTCAATACGTTGACGCCGCCGATCTGGACCAACACGGTGGCATGTCCGACGTAAGTCACCGCGAATTGCGTCCGGTTGCCTTGAATGAACGGCAGGTCGGGCGGAACGACGGAGAGATCGACCTTCGGCGCAGAAATGTCGAGCTGCCGGCGTTCGCGTTGCCAGCGCAGAAACTCGCCGAACGACTTGTTGCTCGTCTGCGCGGTGTTGCGGAAACCTTCCGGCGTGTGATGCCGCTTGGTGGCGTCGTAGTAAGGATTCATCGGCGCACACGCGCTGAAAGTTGCAAGTGGTGCACGCAGCGCAACGGCGACAGATCAAAAACGCACTCGCGCGGTGTCACAACAATGACGCTAATCACGTGAGAGCCCGGGCATGATCGGCTTAAGCAGCCTGAACGGCGGCTTCAGCTTCGCATCGACCAGCTTGCCCTTGCGTGCACGATGACCGCGCTGCGCTTCGAGCGCCGCGCCTGTTAACCGCACTTCGACCGGCTTGGCCGCGCTGCCCCTGGTTGCGGCAAGAACCACGCCGCTTTCTGAAATCGGCAGCGCGGCGAGCAGATGCTCGCCGTCGTCGAGGTCCATGAAGGTGACTCCGCGCCCGCCAGCTGAGAGCGCCTTTATTTCAGCCGCGTCGAATATCAATACTCGACCACGCCCGGACAGGCAGGCGATCATGCGATCAGTCGCGGGATCCACCGGTTGCGGACGCAAAGGTTCGGCGCCCGCATCGACGTTGATGAATTGCTTACCCGAGCGCTGCCGCGACGACATATCTGCAAGCGCCGCTGCAAAACCTAAACCGTTGCTCGTTGCCAGCAAC
>CAZKNV010000557.1:0-1512 GCA_964554145.1 uncultured Burkholderiaceae bacterium | reverse complement strand
AGCACCAGTGCACGAGCATCCGCAAGCCGCCGCAACGCTTGCTCGACATCGCTGCGGTTGCGCACCGAAAAGCGATTGAGCTTTAGCACCGCGATGCCGGCATCGGTGACCGTGGCAGTGATGGCCGGTGGTCTCACTAGCGGTTCGGGCATCAACGTCACCGTCATCTGCTCATCGCGCTGTTCATCAGCACTGCGCCGCAGTGTCAGCCGCAGCGCGCGCGGCAGAGCATCGGGCATGCGTTGCAATGCACGCCGCACTGCGCGCAATTGAGCAAAGCGAGCCGCTTCGTCGTGATGCGCAGGCTGTGCTTCGGGCGACGCGATGTCGACGGCGGTAACGGGCAGATCGCGTGCGGCGCGGAAAAATGCCGCGTCGAACCACCGGTCATCGACGGCAACGACCACGTCGCCCTTGCGCACGCCGGCGCGTGCCGCCGGAGAGTCGGGATCGACATCGATTACGATCAGTTGATCGTCGATCACCGACAGCGCAACGCCCGAAGCGAGCGCAGCGAAGCGGCGATGATCGGCGCTTTCGCGCGCAGTCACGATGCGGGTGTGCGAATCCTTCAACTCGCGCACCATCGCCTTGAGCGCGAGATACATCTCGGCATCGTTCTTCGCAGAGACAATGGGCAGCCGATACTTTTCGCGCACCGCCTGCCAATCGACACCGTTTAACGTCGGGTCATAGTGGCGCTCGGCAACAATCTGCCACGCGCGCTGCTGCACTTCGAGCCGCAACTCCGGCGTCGCAAATTCTTCGCTCAAACCGTCTTGCAGCAGGCGCGCGGTGTGTTCCGACAATCCGGCCACCGGACCGCCGGCCGGGCGTGTCGGTAGCGATGCAGATGAATTGAATGCGACCGCAAGCGCGGCAGCAAATGCCGATATTCGAATCAGGTGCGCGATGCGCATCGGGCTCATAGCCGCTCACCCACTCTGACGATCTTCAACGCGTTGGTCCCGCCCGGCTGCCCCATCGGCTCGCCGACCGTCAGCACGATCAGATCGCCGCGCTTGACCAGGCCCTTGTCGAGCAGCAGCCGCTCCGCGGCCGCCAGCGACTCATCGCGATCGGTATGCAGCTCGAATTGCAGCGGCCGCACATTGCGGTACAGCGCCAGGCGGCGCGCGGTCGATACGTTCGGCGTCAAAGCGAAAATCGGTATGTCGATGTCGTGCCGGCTCATCCACAAGGTGGTGGACCCCGAGTCGGTCAGCGCGCAGATCGCCGCGCAGCGCAGGTGAAACGCGGTGAAAAGCGCGCCGTACGCGATCGACTGATCGACCCGGTTGAACGTTTGATTGACGAACTGCAGATCGAGCTCGACCTGCTCCGAACGATCGGCTTCCTGCACGATCGATGCCATTGTCTCGACCACTTCGACCGGATATTTGCCGGCCGCGGTTTCGGCCGACAGCATCACGGCATCGGTGCCGTCGAGCACCGCATTAGCGACGTCGCTGACCTCGGCGCGCGTCGGCGCGGCGTTATAAATCATCGACT
>CAZKNV010000556.1:0-1514 GCA_964554145.1 uncultured Burkholderiaceae bacterium | reverse complement strand
CGAGGTTGGCGTGCTGCCGATTCCCGAGAGCCGCATTATCAAGAAGTGGCGCCTGCAGCCCGGCAAGATGTTCCTGATCGACACCGAGCAGGGCCGCATCATCGACGACACCGAGCTCAAGCAGCAGCTCGCGGCCAGCAAACCTTACAGGGAGTGGGTCAAGCGCATTCGCATCAAGCTCGACGACTTGCCGCCCGGCAACGGCGAAAAGCCAGGCTCGGCGGCGAAGCTCGACGTACCCTTGCTCGATCGGCAGCAAGCGTTCGGCTTTACGCAGGAAGACGTACGGCTGTTAATGGAGCCGATGGCGCTGGCTGCCGAAGAGGCGGTCGGCTCGATGGGCAACGACACTGCCTTGCCGGTGCTGTCCGATCGTGCCAAGCCGCTCGCTCACTACTTCAAGCAATTATTTGCGCAGGTAACGAATCCGCCGATCGACCCGATCCGTGAACAGCTGGTGATGTCGCTGGTCAGCTTTATCGGACCGAAGCCGAATCTGCTCGACATTAACAACGTCAATCCGCAGATGCGGCTGGAAGTCAGCCAGCCTGTACTCGATTTCAGCGACATCGCAAAGATCCGCTCGATCGAAAACTTTTCGTCGAACAAGTTTCGCTCGTTCGAGCTCGATATCTGCTACCCGCTGGCATGGGGCAAGGAAGGCGTCGAAGCGCGGCTGGCGTCGCTTTGCGCGCAGGCGGTCGATGCCGTTGGCGCCGGGTACAACATCCTGATCATCACCGATCGCACGCTCGACTCCGAGCGAGTTGCTATTCCCGCGCTGCTTGCCACCAGCGCTGTCCACCAGCATCTGATCGCGGTGGGTTTGCGCACCTGCACCGGCCTGGTCGTCGAAACCGGTTCGGTACGAGAGGTGCATCACGTCGCGCTGCTCGCCGGCTACGGCGCCGAAGCGGTGCATCCGTACCTGGCGCTTGAAACGCTGGTCGATCTGCACCAGGCCGAAGCTGACGAAGCCGTCAAGAACTACATCAAGGCGATCGGCAAGGGGCTTCACAAGGTGATGTCCAAAATGGGCATCAGCACCTACATGTCGTACTGCGGGGCGCAGATCTTCGAAGCAGTGGGGCTCTCGAAAGAGTTCGTCGACAAATATTTTCGCGGCACTGCCAGCAATATCGGTGGTATCGGCTTGTTCGAAGTGATGGAAGAGGCGGTGCGTACGCATCGCATTGCGTTTTCCGACGATCCGGTGCTGGCCACAGCCCTGGACGCCGGCGGTGAATATCAATGGCGCGTGCGGGGCGAAGAGCACATGTGGACGCCGGATTCGATCGCCAAGCTGCAGCATTCAACGCGCAGCAACAATTATCAGACGTACAAGGAGTACGCGCAGCTGATCAACGATCAATCGCGCCGGTATATGACATTGCGCGGGTTGTTCGAATTCAAATTCGATCCAGCGCAAGCGATTGCGTTGTCCGAGGTCGAGCCTGCCGCAAGCATTGTCAAACGGTTTGCCACCGGCGCGATGTCGCTCGGCTCGATCTCGA
>CAZKNV010000555.1:0-1516 GCA_964554145.1 uncultured Burkholderiaceae bacterium | reverse complement strand
CGCAGGTCGCAAAAGCGCCGCCGGACGGCTACACCCTGCTGCTGGGTTCCAGCGGCACCATCACCAATGCGCCGGCGGTGTACAAGAACATCTCCTACGACCCGGTCAAGGACCTCATCGCAATCGGCGCGATCCAGTCCACGCCGCTGGTGCTCACCGCGGCGCCAAAGACGCCGGTGCAAAACTATGTCGAATTTCTTTCCTATGTAAAGACCAAAGGCACGCCCGTGAGCGTCGCCACGGCCGGCAACGGCTCGTCCAACCACCTGGCGCTGGAACTGCTGATGCGCCAGGCCAATCTCCAGCTGCTGCACGTGCCGTACAAGGGCAGCGGCCCCGCGATCACCGATCTGCTCGGCAGTCAGGTGGACACGATGATCGATCAGTTGAGCGCCTCGATCGGCCACATCCGCGAAGGACGCATGAAGGCGCTGGCGGTGACCTCGAGAACGCGCTCGCCGCAATTGCCGAACGTGCCCACCCTGGCCGAACTGGGAGTGACCAGCTTCGAGGTCGGCACCTTCACCGGCATTTTCGGGCCGGCGGGCATGCCGGCGCCGGTGGTGGACCGGCTGCACGCGGCGCTGAAGAAAGCGCTTTCGGTCGAGTCCGTGCGCGAGCGCTACCGCTCGATGGGCGTGGAGGTGATGGACCTGAGCCAGCCTGAGTTCGCCGCCTACGTGAAGACCGACTTGGAGAAATGGCGGCAGATCGCGCGGGAGCGCAACATCGTCGTGGAATGAACCTCCTTGCGCCGGATCCGCGCCTGCGAAAACCCAAGCGCAACCTGCCGCGCGGCACGGTCGACTGCCACGCGCACATCTTCGACCGCTTCGAGCGTGGCGTGCAGGTGCATGGAAGTCCTTACGGCTTCGACAACTCGATTACCGAAGACTTCCTGAAGGAATATCCGGGCCGATTTGTGGCAGTTGCCGCAATCCCTCCCGATGTAAAAGATTCGGAATTGAAAAAACTCGATGCGGCAGGCTTTCGCGCCGCGCGCCTGATGGACCAGTTCGCCACGGGCGCAACGACGAAAGACCTGGAAGCCATCGCCGCGCGCATCGCGCCCTACGGTTGGCACATCGAGATCAACATCGCAAGATCCGCGCACTGGGTAGATCTCGAACTGGTACCGTCTCTCCGACGCCGGGCCGCCGCACTACGAGGACATGAAGCCGCTCGCCCAGGCGCTGCTGCGCGAGCGCCCCGACCGCTGCGTCTGGGGCAGCAACTGGCCGCATCCCGGATTGACGCAAACCATGCCGAACGACATCGACCTGGTGGACCAGCTGGAGAGCTGGCTGCCCGACGACAGCGTGCGCGAACCGCTGTTCGCTTCGAACGCGGCGCGGCTATACCGCTTCAGCCCCGCTACTTCGGCTGCGTCACCGTCCGCAGGTACGGCTTCAGCGTCTTGAAGCCCTGCGGATATTTCTTCTTCGCTTCTTCGTCCGACACCGAGGTCGGGATGATGACGTCCTGGCCCGGCTGCCAGTTCACCGGCGTCGCCACC
>CAZKNV010000554.1:0-1518 GCA_964554145.1 uncultured Burkholderiaceae bacterium | reverse complement strand
AGGGGGTGACCGACATGGTACGCATCTCCGATGCGCGCATGAGCGGCACGGCCTATGGCACCGTCGTGCTGCATGCGGCGCCGGAGGCTGCTGCAGGAGGCAACCTCGCATTGGTGAAAACGGGAGACTTCATCGAGCTCGATGTCGAGCGCCGCCGCCTGCATCTGGAAGTGAGCGACGAGGAGCTGACGCGTCGTCGCTCGATGTGGAAGGCTCCGTCGGCTCCGATGCCGCGCGGTTACGCCAAGTTGTACTTCGATCATGTGCAGCAGGCAGACAAAGGCGCCGACCTTGACTTTCTGGTTGGCGCCAGCGGATCGGCGATTCCCAAAGACAATCACTGAGCCATGCGTGCACTGATCACCGACTACGATTTTCCCGACATCGAACTCGAGCGCGAGGTTTTTCGTAGCGCTGGTGTCGATCATGTGGCTGCGCAGTGCCGCAGCGAGGACGATTTGATCGAAGCCGCACGCGAATGCGATGCCTTGTTGCTGCAGTACGCGCCGTTAACCGACCGAGTGCTGGCCGCGTTACCGCGTATCGGATTGGTAAGCCGTATCGGCGCCGGGTACGACACGATCGACACCGAAGCGTGCCGCCGCCACGGCGTATGGGTGGCCAATTCCCCCGACTACGGTGTGGGTGAAGTCGCCACGCACGCGCTTGCGATGACGCTCGCGCTGATTCGTCACCTGGCGCTATACGACCGCGATGTTCGCGCCGGCAAATGGCACTACCTATCACCTGGCCCGATCCGCCGCGCCAGTGACATGACGGTGGGGATCCTCGGGCTGGGGCGCATCGGCAAGCGTTACGCGGCGCTGGCGCGCGATTGTTTCGCGCGCGTGATCGCGTGCGATCCGTACATCATCGATGGCGATTTTCCGGTTTTCGTCAAACGCGTAACACAGGAAGAATTGTTCGACCAGGCCGACATCGTGTCGCTGCATGTACCGCTGAACGACGAAACCCGCGGCATGGTCGGAGCTTCGCAGCTCGCGCGAATGAAGCGCGGCCGCTTCCTGGTGAATACAGCGCGCGGCGGCATCGTTGACGTCGCCGCGGTACTGGCCGCGCTGGACGACGGCACGCTCGACGGCGCGGGCCTGGATGTGCTGCCGACTGAGCCGCTCGACGTCGGCGACGCGCTGGCGCACCATCCGCGTGCGCTGCTATCGCCGCACGCAGCGTTTTACTCGGCCGCGTCGGAAATCGAACTGCGCCGTAAGGCGGCGCTCAATATCGTTCAGTGGTCGCAAACTGGGCGGCCGATGTATCCTGTTGTTGAAGGCAAGAAGACCCCAGGGACGAAGAGCCCGCGGCATTAGGTCAATGCGAGATAACCGCGGTGCCTTAATTTCATAAGGCGCTGCACCCGGAGGAGACAGCCGGTAATGGCGCGAGTAGCAATTCGCGGTGTTGCGAAACACTTTGGCACCACTCAGGTGCTGCACGGTGTCGACATCGATATCGATGACGGCTCGTTCACCGTGCTCGTCGGCCCCTCGGGCTGCG
>CAZKNV010000553.1:0-1523 GCA_964554145.1 uncultured Burkholderiaceae bacterium | reverse complement strand
GCAATCGTCGTTCGAAGCGCGCCGGCGCGGCGCCGCGTACGTCCCGAGCAAGATCGAGAGTTACCTGGAAACGGAATTTCACTCGAAGCCGAAAACCTGGCAGCCGCTCGTTTATTGCTGGCGTGGCGGCAATCGCAGCGGCGCGATGACTCATATTCTGGCGCGTGTGGGTTGGCAGGCTCGGCAGCTCGAAGGCGGCTATCGCGCGTATCGAAGACAGGTGGTATCCGACCTGGCCGCGCTTCCTGCGCGTCTTTCGTTTCGTGTGATCTGTGGAACCACGGGCAGCGGTAAAAGCCGCTTGCTGCAACAGCTTTCGGCTGCCGGCGCCCAGGTGCTTGACCTTGAGGCACTGGCACATCACCGCGGCTCTGTGCTGGGCGGGTTACCCGCGCTGCCGCAACCATCGCAGAAGATGTTCGAAACGCGCATCTGTTCCGTGCTTGGCTCTTTCGAGCCCCATCGCACAGTCTTTGTCGAATCCGAAAGCCGCAAGATCGGTGAATTGCGCATTCCTGACACGTTGCTCGTTGCGATGCGCGCCTCCGAATGCGTTCGCCTGGAAGTTCCGCTGGAAGCGCGCATCCGCTTGCTGCGTGAGGAGTACGAACACTTCGAGCGCGATCGCGCTGCGCTGCATGCGCAGCTCGACTGCTTATCGGCGTTGCATGGACGGCAGAAGATCGCTCAATGGAAGCAGCTGGCGAATGACGATAACTGGGACGGTATTGTCGAGCGATTGCTGGTCGAGCATTACGATCCGGCGTACCTGAAGTCGATCGATCGAAACTTCGAATGCGCGTCGCGCGCCGATATCGTCCGCATCGAAAGCGATGCGATGGCGGACTTTCAGGCCGCGGCGCGCGCGTTAGCAGAGACGCACAGAACGCACCTCGCTACTTAGTCTGATCTGACTTTGCCTCGGGGGGCGCGCTTCTTTTCGCCGCAGCACCGCTTTCCCCGGCCGCGTTATCCGCGGCTTTGGGTTGCAAACCTGGCTGCAGCTCCGGCCGCAGGATCTTGACGTTGTGTCGCGCCTTCAATCCTTCCGCATAAGTGAATTCGGCCGCGGCGGCGGCTTGCTGCGCGATCGCGCGTGTTTGCGCTTCACGTTGCGCCGGCGGAATCGCTTCACCCGCTTTGGACGAAATCACTTGCACGATCATGTAGCCGGGGTTGCTGCCGCTGCGGAAATCAGCGCCGACTTCGGAGCCCACGAACTGCGGAAGCTTGTCAGCCGCCGTTCGCAGCACTTCAGTCAGAACATCGGGCGGCAAGTCCTGCGGCTGCCGGCGCGACACCAACATCGGCGCCGAAAATCCGGCATCGCCAGGCTGCTTGCGCAGCGCTGTCAGTCGTTGCTCGCCGGCTTCGCGCGCGAGACGAACCGCTTCACGGCGTTCGAGTAACTGCCTGACTTGCGGCGCTACTTTCTCGAGCGGCTGCACCGACGCAGGCCGGTAGTCGAGCACACGCGCCGACACCAGCGTGTTACTCGCGACCTCTGCGGCCTGTATGTTGCG
>CAZKNV010000552.1:0-1523 GCA_964554145.1 uncultured Burkholderiaceae bacterium | reverse complement strand
CCGCGCGTACTACAACTACGCGTGATTTCTACACACAATCGCGCCGGTATTGATCGAGCCCGATCTGCGCGCGCGTGGCGCGCGATTGGATGCGCGCTTGCAGGCGCTCCCAGTTAGCCCCGTGCAGAGCACGATCGTTTTCACGATGCCAAAGGTGATACACATTGGTCGCCAGCCGTCCGTTCTTCAGCCGCGCTCCCGACTCGATCAGGCGCGCGGCGAAGTCCGAGTCCTCGAACCCCCAGCCCTGAAAGCATTCGTCGAAGCCATTGACTCTTTCGATGTCCGCGCGGAACGCACTGAAGTTGCATCCTCTGAGGTGTTGCCAGCGGCGGCTGCCCAACCTGCGTAACGGCCCCAATGGAAGCCACGGCAACGAGGATGCTCGATTAACTTTTCCTTGAATTGCAGCGATCGCTGCGTTTGCGATGCCCCAATCCTCGATTGCGGTTCCGTCCGTTAAAGCTGCGCGCGTAAAGGTCTCGCCGAGCAGGACACGCCCCCCCGCCACGCACCAACCGCGCTCCGCCAATACGCGATGCGCTCGTACGAAGTGGTGACGCACGATGCAGTCGCCGTCCAGATAGATCAGATAGTCGCCGTGAGCTTGTGCGGTGGCGCGATTGCGCGCAGCTGCCAATCGGAAACCTGTGTCTTCCTGCCATACGTGAGAAAGCGGCCCTGGAAACGTGGCCTGCGCGCGCTGGACTACCGCTTCGGTATCCGCGCCCGAACCGTCGTCGGCCACTACGACCTCGAAGTCGCTGTCGTCCTGCTTTCCAAGACTGCGCAAAACAGCAGCCAGAGCGTCGGGCCGGTTGTAAGTGGCGACGACGACCGAAATCAACATCAATCGCCGTTGCTCCGTCGCCGAGTCTGCTGTTGCGCAAGCAACATCGCCTTTATGTAACGATAGTAAGAACCCTCGGCGTTGCTGACCGCGAGCATGAATCCATGAGTGCCGTCGAGAAAGCCGCGCTTTAAAAAGTAAGTACGAAAGAACGCAGCGGCTCCGTGTATCACCGCGGTTGCGATCGTCGGCCGGCGCCCGCGCGCAACGACGATCGGTGCCGACAGTGATGAGTAACGGTTCACCTTGTCGAGCACCTGCTCGATCGTGCGCAAGCTCCAATGCTCGATCGGGTTTTGCAGTCGGCCGATGGCTCGATCCGTTTCGAGAGTTTCGTGCACCGGCGCCTGCGAAAACCGTGCAGTGCCGCGCCGGAACAATCTTCGAATGTAGTCGGGCCACCAGCCGGAGTGGCGCATGAAGCGGCCGCAGTAGTACGAGCGGCGCGGCATTTCGTAGACGTCAAAGGCCGGATCGCGCAGCGTGAACAGAATTTCGTCGCGCAGCATTTCCGGCACGCGCTCATCCGCATCGATCGACAACACCCAGTCGCCGCTGCAGCCCTCGACCGCTCGATTTTTCTGAACGCCGAAGCCCCGCCAGTCGAACGACTCGATCACGCGCGCTCCGGCCGCATGTGCGATGTCGCGCGTGCGGTCATCACTGCCGCCGT
>CAZKNV010000551.1:0-1527 GCA_964554145.1 uncultured Burkholderiaceae bacterium | reverse complement strand
CATCGGAACGGTCGCCGGCCCGCATCCGTACCCGATGATGGTGCGCGATTTCAACTCGGTCGTCGGCAAGGAATGTATCGAGCAGATGCCCGAGATCGCTGGCCGGCAGCCGGATGCGGTGATCGCGTGCGTCGGCGGCGGCAGCAATGCGATGGGAATCTTCTACGACTACATTAAGTACAAGGACGTGAAGCTGATCGGCGTCGAGGCGGCCGGCGAGGGACTGTCCGGCCTGCGCCATGCAGCGAGCCTGCAGCGCGGCACGCCCGGCGTGTTGCACGGCAATCGCACCTATCTGCTGCAGAATGACGACGGCCAGATCATGGAAACGCATTCGGTCAGCGCCGGGCTTGACTATCCCGGAGTCGGTCCCGAGCACGCGTGGTTAAAGGATGAAGGCCGCGCGGAGTATGTCGGGGCCACCGATGGAGAGGCACTCAAGGCGTTTCACGAGTGCTGCCGTATCGAAGGAATCATTCCGGCGCTCGAATCGAGTCATGCGCTGGCGCATGCAACCAAGCTTGCGCCGACGCTGCCGAAAGATTCGATTCTGCTGGTCAACCTGTCCGGCCGCGGCGACAAGGACTTGAATATCGTCGCCGAGCGCAGCGGACTTCAATTCTGATGTCCCGAGTCGAGGCTCGTCTTGCTGAACTGCGCGCCGGCAGCAACAAGGGCCTGATTCCCTACATCTGCGCCGGCGATCCCTCGCGCGCGCTCACCGTGCCGCTGATGCACGCGCTCGCGCGTGCCGGCGCCGATGTCATCGAGCTCGGCGTTCCGTTTTCCGATCCGATGGCTGATGGTCCGGTGATCCAGCGCGCTGCCGAGCGAGCCATACGCAATGGTGTCGGTCTAAAGGTCACGATTGCGATAGTGGCTGAATTTCGCCAGGTGGACACCGCAACCCCGGTTGTGCTGATGGGATACGCCAATCCGATTGAACGCATGGGCCGCAGCGGCTTTGTGAGTGCCGCCAAAGCAGCCGGTGTCGACGGCGTGCTGGTGGTTGACTACCCGCCGGAAGAATCGCTGGACTTGTCGACTCAGCTAAGAGCGGCCGGCATCGACCCGATCTTCATGCTTACACCGACGACCACCGACGAACGAATCGCGGCCATCGCACAGCAGGCGTCGGGCTACTTGTACTACGTCAGCCTGAAGGGGATCACCGGCGCCGGGCATCTCGATGTCGCAAACGTTGCGGCCCGTCTGCCGGTCATCCGCCGCTACACCGATTTGCCGGTGGCAGTGGGGTTCGGCATCCGCGACGCCGCAAGTGCGCAGGCCGTCGCGAAAGTGGCCGACGCGGTAGTGATCGGTTCGCGCATCATTCAGGAATTGGAAGCCGCGCCGATCGATCGTGCGGTGCAAGCTGTCGAACGATTCGTCGGCAGCATTCGCATCGCGATCGACCGCCTGCAATCGGTCAAGGCTGCTTAGTCCAGTGAAACCGCCGAAATGCACACCCGCTCGTCCGCGCCTCGCCGCGCCGGGCGTCGTTGCAAATGCTCGCCATAGGGCCCG
>CAZKNV010000550.1:0-1529 GCA_964554145.1 uncultured Burkholderiaceae bacterium | reverse complement strand
TGCTGCAAAAGGTTCCGCATGCGAGCCGGGTCCATCTCGATATCGAAACCGACGACATCGAGGCCGAGGCCGCGCGGCTTGAAGCGCTTGGAGCCACGCGCATCGAAAAGATCAAGACGTGGTGGGTGATGCAGGCGCCGACCGGTCATCGCTTCTGCGTGGTGCGCCCGCAGCGCGACGGCAAAATGCCGGAGGATGCCAATCGGTGGTCGTAGGCCTTGTGCCGCCGACGCTATGACGTTATAGTGCTTTAGCGGCATATCCCCATGAACGACGTTTCGCGCGCCACTATTTATCTCGACGAAGAGTTGCATCGAGCCTTGAGACTCAAGGCGGCCAGTACTCGGCGTTCAATCTCGGATTTAGTCGCCGAGGCAGTTCGGGAGGCTCTGCGCGAGGACGAGGAAGACTTGGCTGCGGTCGCCAACCGAGCGGCCGAACCGTCTGTTACGTACGAGGTGTTCCTGAAGAAACTAAAGGCGAATGGCACGATTTGAACTGCGGTTCAAACGTTCCGTTGAAAAAGACCTGCGAGGCATTCCAAAGTCGGACGCACGCCGCATCCTCAAAACCATAGAAGCGCTTTCCGAGGATCCGAGACCGCCAGGCAGCGAAAAGCTGACCGGCCAAGAGCTATACCGTGTGCGGCAAGGCACTTACCGAATCATCTACTCGATCGATGACGTTCAAATCATTGTCGAGATAGTAAGAGTGGGACACCGGCGCGACGTCTATCGCTGACCGGCTATCCAATCTACAGAATCCTGCTGAACCACCACATCGACAGAAACGCCGCCAGCATCGCCAGCACGGCACCGATCGCAACGAATATCGCCGTGATTTCGGTCGGTTGTTGCTTCTCGAATGAAAGCTTGGTGGCAAGCGCCTGGTAGATTTTCTTCAACCCCGCGGCATCGTTAGCCTGAAAGTATTCGGCTTCGGTCAGCGCCGCGATCTTCTTCAGCGATTCTTCGTCGAGGCGCACGCGCATCGACCAGCCTTCCGACGTGACCGTGGTGCCCTCGGTCGTACCGATGCCGACCGTGTAAATGCGCACGCCGTAATCCGATGCGATCTCGGCCGCTTTCAGCGGGTCCGGGCCGACGTTACTTTGACCGTCCGAGAGCAACACGATCGCGACCTGGCGGTTTTCGCCCTTTGGCGCACGGCTCGGCAACTCATCGCTTCGCTTGATCTTTTTCTCGCCGGGACGCGGGGTAATGAAGTCTTCGACATCGGCGCGCGCCGCGGGCACCAGCGTGTCGAGCGCGATGATCAGCCCGGTACCCAGTGCGGTGCCGCGTTGCGGTTCGAGCCGATCGATCGCGGCAGCGATGTCTTCGCGGTTGCTGGTGGGCGACTGCACGACGGCGGCGGCGGCGGCAATCGCGACCACGCCGATCCGCACGTTGCGCGGTTGTTCTTCGACGAACGTCTTGGCGGCGGCTTGCGCGGCGGTGATGCGATTCGGCTTGATATCGGTGGCGCGCATGCTGCCCGACATATCGAGCGCCAGCACGATCGCGTCC
>CAZKNV010000549.1:0-1531 GCA_964554145.1 uncultured Burkholderiaceae bacterium | reverse complement strand
AAAGACGATGCGCTACGTCGATGTCTTCAACGGTGACGCGGACGGCTTGTGCGCGCTGCATCAGTTGCGGCTCGCCGAGCCGCTGCCCGCTGATGCGCAGACAGAGCTCGTGACCGGACTGAAACGCGAAATCGATCTGCTGACGCGGGTCGCGGTCGATCCCGCGGCGGCCGGCGACACCGTTGTCACGGTGCTCGACGTCTCGCTCGATCGCAACCGTGCCGCGCTCGAGCGCCTGCTCGCGGCGGGCGCCAACGTGCGCTATTTCGATCACCACTTTGCCGGCGCCATCCCCGCGCACCCGCGACTGCAGGCCATGCTCGATCCGGCTGCCGACGTGTGCACGGGCATGCTTGTCGATCGCTATCTCCAGGGCCGCTATCGCCGGTGGGCGGTGGTCGCAGCCTTCGGCGACAACCTGGCGGCCGCTGCGAGCGAACTGGCCGCGTCGCTCGGGCTGGATCCGCATCAATTGCACACATTGCGCGTGCTGGGCGAAGCGGTCAACTACAACGCCTACGGCGAAATCGAAGCCGATGTCACGATCCATCCGCGCGAGTTGTACCGCGCGCTGCACCGCTTCGTGGATCCGTTCGCGTTCAACACTACGCAGATCGTGCAGACATTGATCGGGCGTCGCCGTGACGACCTGGCAACCGCTTTAGCGCTTGCGCCCGTGGCCGTCGATGACCACTACGCCGTATATCGGTTGCCAGCAGGCGCGTGGAGCGGGCGCGTGCTCGGTACATTCGCCAATGTACTGGTTCATAGGCATCCGCAGCGCACGCACGCGGTCTTGAAAGACAACGCCGACGGCACCCTCACGGTCAGCGTGCGTGCCCCGCTGCAATCTCTGCGCGGTGCCGACGTGTTGTGCCGGCAGTTCGAAACCGGCGGGGGTCGTGCGGCCGCCGCCGGCATCACGCGGCTGCCGCTATCGCAACTGGACGACTTCGTGACGCGCTTCCGAAGCACACGTTGGTAACGCTGGAGGAGCGCTTGCACCGACCGATGGCGTATGTCGGCAACGCGCCGCCGATCAGAACTCAGTCGCTACGTCGGAAGCGCTGCCGGTCCGTGGCAGCACTGGCGTCGGCGCCATGCGAACCAGCGCCTCGGCGACGCTGCCCAGGAAGATGCGATCAAAGCCGCAACGGCCGTGCGTGCCGAGCACAACCAGCTCCGCGTCCGAGCGCTGCGCCTCCTTCACCAGAATCGTTGCGATGCGTTCCAACGCGTCCAGCGGGATGCGGAAGCGTCGGGTCCGAAACCTGCTCTCAGAGTGTGGATCGGAAGCGGCGTCCGGATGGCGGTGGCCAAACCCGGCTGATGGCCGAGATCGACGCGCTGCCAGCCGGCGAGAACGATCGATTGAAAATCAGGAGGTCAGCATGAATCTGGAAGGTCTCAATAAATGCCTGAGAGGCGAATTGGCAGCAGTAGAAACGTATCAGCAGGCACTGGAGAAAAATCGGCAGCAGTATGGGCAGGAGGTGAAATTTCAACAACTCGCTGAAATACTGAAAGACCA
>CAZKNV010000548.1:0-1535 GCA_964554145.1 uncultured Burkholderiaceae bacterium | reverse complement strand
CGGTGTGATGCAGGCTGACTCTCGTTTCCTTCTCGCTGACCGGCTCGAATCGAAGTACGACGAACGTTCTTTGTTGCCGCACTTGCGCAAGATGCGGCGGCGCATTCCAGTCGAACGAGAGCATCTGCTTCGATTGCAAAGCCATGAAACGCATGTCATCGGCGCCCTTCATGCCGGGCTCGGCCAGCGGATTGATATAGATATGAAACGCGCCGCCACCTTCGGTTCGATCTTCGCATCCGGCGCGAAGAAGCTGACGATGCCCTCGCGCGTGGTCCAGACGTCCCACGTCTGGTCGAGTGTGGCCGGCACTACGATCGACTTGTCGATGCTGCGCTCGGCCGCGGCCGCACCGGCAAGCGGTGCGAGCAGCAGCAAGCCGGCGAGAAATCGCACCGCGTCCTTCATGTCCATGGCCGAACTACAAGTTTGCCGACGACATTGCGCGCCAGCAGTGCTTCCAGAGCGCGCGGAGCGTCCGCCAGCGAATAGATCTGCGATACATGCGGTTTGAGCTTGCCCTGCGCGAGCCAGGTAAACAGTTCTTTCAGCATCGCAAAATTCGCCTTCGGTTCACGTTTCGCAAATTCACCCCAGAACACACCGACGGCCGAGGCACCCTTCAACAACAACAGATTGGCCGGGATCTGCGGAATCTCGCCTTGCGCGAAACCGACGATCAACAACCGGCCGCGCCATGCGAGCGAGCGCACCGCCGCTTCGGTGCCCGGACCACCGACCGGATCGTAAATTACATCGGCGCCGTTGCCGTTGGTCAAATTCTTTACCGCATCGCGCAGATCGTTGGAAGCGTAATCGACTAGTTCGTCGGCACCGTGCTCCTTCGCCGCCGCAAGCTTGTCCGCGCTCGATGCCGCTGCAATCACGCGTGCGCCAGCCGCCTTGCCGAGCTCCACCGCAGCCAGGCCGACGCCGCCGCCGGCGCCAAGTACCAGCAGCGTTTCTTCGGCTTTCAACTCGCCCCGATCGAATAACGCGTGATGCGAGGTTGCGTATGTCAGCGTGAACGCGGCAGCCACTTCGTCGCTGATGCCATCCGGGATCGCGACTGCCAGAGCGGCGGGCGTACAGACATACTGTGCGAAGCCACCGACGCCGACGAACGCTATCACTCGATCGCCCGTCTTCAGGTGATGCACATCGTCGCCGATGGCATCGACCGTTCCGGCAACCTCGGTGCCAGGCACGAACGGCAGCTTGGGCTGCAACTGATACTTCTTCTGCACAATCAGCGCATCGGGAAAGTTGACACCGGCAGCGGCGATGCGGATTCGGACCTGCCCCGGGCCCGGCTCAGGCAGAGCCAAATCGGCCAGCACCAGCTTATTTGGCTCGCCCCACTCGACGCATTGAATCGCCTTCATGGTCGAACTTTAGCGCCAATCGTGCTGAGCTATCCTGCGCACCATGCAGTTCGACTACTCGCCCAAGGTTCACGAGCTGCGTGCGCGTGTCGATTCGTTCATGCAGCAACACATCTATCCGAACGAGCAGCGTTTTTATCGCGAGATCGA
>CAZKNV010000547.1:0-1535 GCA_964554145.1 uncultured Burkholderiaceae bacterium | reverse complement strand
GCGTTGTAAGCGAACGCGAAGAACAGGTTCTGCCGGATGTTGCGCATCACTGCGCCCGATAGCTGGCGCGCGCGCACGATGCCGCTCAAGTCGCCTTGCACCAGCACGATGCCGGCCGACTGCATCGCGATGTCGGTGCCATGCCCCATTGCAATGCCGATATCGGCGGCGGCCAGCGCCGGTGCATCGTTGATGCCATCGCCCGCCATCGCGACGACGCGGCCACCGGACTGCAGGTCATTGATCAGCGCATTTTTGTCGGCCGGCAGCACTTCGGCGCGAAACTCTGCAATGCCGAGGGTTTTGGCGACCGCTGCTGCAGTCGCCTGCCCATCGCCGGTGGCCATCACTACGCGCACGCCGGCGCTGGTGAGCTCTCTTAACGCCGAAGCTGTGGTCTCCTTTATCGGATCGGCAATCGCCAGCAATCCGAGCATTTTCTTCTCGGCGCCGACGAAGACGACCGTGCTGCCTTCGCCGCGCAGGCGATCGGCGGTCGGATTCAACGCCGCGATGTCGATACCCGCTTCGCCGACAAAGTGCGCGCTGCCGAGGCGCATTTGCCCCTGTGCCGAACTGCCTTGCACCCCGCGGCCGGTCACCGATTCGAAATCCTGCACGGCAAGTGGCACAATCGAACGCTCCTGCGCGAAGGCAAGGATCGCGCGCGCCAGCGGATGTTCGCTGGCCGTTTCAAGTCCGGCAGCAGCGGCGACCAGTTCATCCTCGCTGACGCCGGATGCGGCGACCGCCTGCACTACGCGCGGCCTGCCTTCGGTCAAGGTGCCGGTCTTGTCGACCACCAACGTGTCGACCTTCTGCATCGTCTCCAGCGCTTCGGCGTCGCGCACCAGCACGCCCATTTGCGCGCCACGGCCGACGCCGACCATGATCGACATGGGAGTCGCCAGGCCGAGCGCGCACGGACACGCAATGATCAGCACGCTGACTGCGACCACGAGCGCGTTGATATAGCGCGGCTCAGGGCCGACGGCGATCCAGACGATGGCAGCGACAAGCGCGATCAGCACGACCGCCGGCACGAACCAGCTCGCGACCACATCGGCCAATCGCTGGATCGGCGCACGCGTGCGTCCGGCGTCGGCCACCATTTGCACGATCTGCGCCAGCAGCGTTTCGGCGCCGACGCGCTCGGCGCGCATCACAAAGCTGCCGGTCTGATTGACCGTGGCGCCGGTGACCTTTGCGCCCGCCTCCTTGGCGACCGGCAGCGGCTCGCCGGTCATCATCGATTCATCGATGTTCGAACGGCCTTCGAGCACGACGCCGTCGACCGGCACTTTCTCGCCGGGGCGCACCCGCAGCCGATCGCCGGAATGCACCTGATCGAGCGCGACCTCGCGCTCTACGCCGTCAGCTTCGATGCGCAGTGCGGTCGGCGGTGCGAGTTGCAACAGCGCGCGCACTGCGGACGAAGTCTGCGAGCGAGCCCGCAGTTCGAGCACCTGGCCCAGGATCACCAACGTGGTGATGATCGCCGCCGCTTCGAAGTACAGCGGCGGCGCGCCGTTCAT
>CAZKNV010000546.1:0-1535 GCA_964554145.1 uncultured Burkholderiaceae bacterium | reverse complement strand
GTACGTTGAGCACCGCAGACGCAAGATCGGCCCGCGCAGTAGTTTTGCAGCGCTTTCTAGGCGGTTTCGGCTTGGAAGCGGAAAGCGGCCGGCGCCTCAACGTCGTCTTCGAACGTCACCAGCTCGAATGCCGTTCTGTCGGCGGTCAGCGCGCGCAGCAGCTTGTTATTAATGGCGTGGCCCGACTTGTGCGCCACATACGAGCCGATCAACGGATAACCGAGCACCGCCAGATCGCCGATTGCATCCAGCATCTTGTGCTTGGCGATCTCGTCGCCCGCACGCAATCCATCCGCATTTAACACGCGATACTCATCCATCACGATCGCGTTTTCGAAGCTGCCGCCGATCGCAAGGCCGGCTTTGCGCAGGGTTTCAACGTCGTTGACGAACCCGAACGTGCGCGCACGCGAGACTTCCTTGATATACGAGTCGTGCGCAAAATCGACTTCGACCATCTGCTCGGTGGCGTCGATCGCCGGGTGATTGAACGCAATCGAGAACTTCAGCTTGAATCCAAAGTACGGTTCAAGCCGCGCCCATGCGTCGCCATCGCGAAACTCGACCGGTTTTACCACCCGAGCGAATCTCTTCGGTGCGTTGAGTTCGCTGATCCCGGCCGCTTGAATCAGAAATACGAAGCTCGCCGCGCTGCCGTCCATGATCGGGATTTCAGGTGCATCGACATCGACGTAGCAGTTGTCGATGCCGAGGCCGGCCAGCGCGCTCATCAAGTGCTCGATCGTCGCCACTTTGACATCGCCCTGCCCGATCGTCGTTGCCATTTTCGTATCGACAACGTTCTCCGGCCTGAGTGGAATATCGACCGGCGGATCGACGTCGACCCGCCGGAATACGACTCCGGTATCGGCCGCAGCCGGCCGCAACACCAATTGGACCTTGGTGCCGCTATGCAGCCCGATACCGACGGTGCGGGCGATCTGTTTCAGAGTGCGCTGTTTCAGCATGATGCAAGTTTACCGATCGCCGATCACCATCAGTCAGCCTGCTTTCTAAGAAAAGCAGGAATGTCGTAGCGGTCGGAACCGGTCTCTTCCATTGCCGCAACCCTGGCCTGCGCCGAATCTCGCGTGCGCCAGATCGCCGGCTTGTCGAAATCGCTGTAGTCCGACGAAGGCGCATGGGACGATGCGCCGGGCACGCTAAGCGGCGCATTGTCGGTTCCGGTCCGTACCACCATAAACGGCGTCGACTGCTTTTTCGAAGCCGAACGGCCAAGCCCGGTGGCGACTACCGTCACGCGCAAACCGTCGCCGATCGATTCATCGCACACGGTACCGAAGATCACTGTCGAGTCTTCTGCAGCGAACGCTCGGATCGTGTTCATCACTTCGCGCGTTTCCTTCATTTTCAGCGATGACGACGCGGTGATGTTGACCAGCACGCCGCGCGCACCCGATAGATCGACTCCTTCGAGCAACGGGCTCGCGACCGCCTGTTCGGCCGCGATCCGCGCGCGGTCCAGACCCGAGGCCAGTGCGGTGCCCATCATCGCCTTGCCCTGCTCGCTCATC
>CAZKNV010000545.1:0-1537 GCA_964554145.1 uncultured Burkholderiaceae bacterium | reverse complement strand
GAAGCCAAGGAAGGCGTGCAGATCCAGGCGGAAAACCAGACCTACGCGTCGATCACGTTCCAGAACTACTTCCGCATGTACGGCAAGCTGGCAGGCATGACCGGCACAGCGGATACCGAGGCGTACGAGTTTCAGGAAATCTATCGGCTCGAAACGGTCGTGATACCCACCCACCGGCCGATGATCCGCATCGACTCGCAAGACAAGGTGTTTCGCACCTTGAAGGAAAAGTACGCGGCGATCATAGAAGACATCAAGGATTGCGTTGAGCGCGGCCAGCCGGTATTGGTCGGAACGACTTCCATCGAGAACTCGGAACTGCTGTCGAACCTGCTGCAGAAGGACGGTCTGCAGCATCAGGTGCTGAACGCGAAGCAGCACGCGAAGGAAGCCGAGATCATCGCGCAGGCCGGCAGCCCGCAAGTGATCACGATCGCCACCAACATGGCCGGTCGCGGCACCGACATCGTGCTCGGTGGCAACGTCGAAAAGCAGGTGCAGTTCGTCGAGGCCGATCCCAATCTCGATGATGCTGCCAAGCGAGCCAGGGTCGATAAGTTTCATAACGAATGGCAATCGCTGCACGACCGCGTGGTCGGCGCCGGCGGACTGAAGATCATCGGCTCCGAACGCCACGAGTCGCGCCGTATCGATAACCAACTGCGCGGCCGCTCGGGACGCCAGGGCGATCCCGGTGCGTCGCGCTTCTATCTGTCGATGGAAGATTCGCTGCTGCGCATCTTCGCCGGCGACAAGATGAAAGCGATCATGGACCGCCTGAAGCTGCCCGAAGGCGAAGCGATCGAAGCCGGCATGGTGAGCCGATCGATCGAAAGCGCGCAGCGCAAAGTCGAGGCGCGCAACTTCGATATCCGCAAGCAACTGCTCGAATACGACGACGTCGCGAACGATCAACGACGCGAAATCTACCGGTTGCGTAACGACATTCTGGAGACCGATGACACCGGCGTGATGATCACCAACCTGCGCACCGGCTACTTCACCGACATGTTCCGCGAGCACGTTCCGGCCGAGTCGGTCGAGGAGCAATGGAATATCGACGAACTGGAAGCAGCGCTTGCCAACGATTGGCACCTGAACGTGCCGCTGAAAAGCGCGCTCGAGGCAAACGATTCGCTGACCGATGAAGACCTGCTCGCAAGAGTGCTAAAAGCGGCGGACGAGTCGTACGAAGCGAAGGTGGCGATCGTCGGCCGCGATTCATTCGCCGGCTTCGAGTGCTCGATCATGCTGCAAACGCTCGACCAGGCATGGCGCGAGCATTTGACCGCGCTCGACGCGCTGCGCCAGGGCATTCATCTGCGCGGTTATGCGCAGAAGCAGCCGAAGCAGGAGTACAAGCGCGAGGCGTTCGAGCTGTTCGGCTCGCTGCTGGATCGGGTGCGCGCAGACGTGGTGCGCGTGCTGATGAACGTCCGCATTCAAACGCAGGAAGAGATCCAGCAGGCCGAGCAGCGGATTGAAGCCGAAAGCGAGCGCAGAGTCGAGCAGGCGCGGGCGCAGCATTCGGAGTTCG
>CAZKNV010000544.1:0-1538 GCA_964554145.1 uncultured Burkholderiaceae bacterium | reverse complement strand
CGAATAACAAAGGAACGAGAATGTTTGAGAAAGTGACGAAGAGCTTTTCCTACGGCGCGAACACGGTGACATTGGAAACCGGCGAGATCGCCCGCCAGTCGGACGGTGCAGTGCTGTGCTCGATGGGCGACACGATGGTTCTGGCGACGGTCGTGGCGCGCAGAGAAGCCAAACTGGGGCAGGATTTCTTTCCGTTAACGGTCGACTATGTCGAGAAGACCTACGCAGCGGGCCGCATCCCGGGCGGTTTCTTCAAGCGTGAAGGCCGGCCGTCGGAGAAGGAGACGCTGACATCGCGCCTGATCGATCGGCCGATTCGTCCGCTGTTTCCAGATGGTTTTTATAACGAAGTGCAGGTGGTGATCCACGTGCTGTCGATCGATGCCGAGATCGACTCGGACATCCCGGCGATGATCGGCGCGTCGGCTGCGCTGTCGCTGTCAGGCATTCCATTCAAGGGCCCGATCGGCGCCGCGCGAGTCGGCTATGTCGATGGCCAATACGTGATTAATCCGACCGCGACGCAGTTGAAATCCTCGCAGATGAACTTGATCGTCGCCGGCACCGAGCGCGCGGTGTTGATGGTCGAGTCGGAAGCCGACCAGTTGCCCGAGGACGTGATGCTCGGCGGCGTGATGCACGGTCATCAGCAAATGCAGACGGTGATCAACGCGATTCACGATCTGGTGCGCGACGCCGGCAAGCCGACATGGGAATGGCAGCCTGCGGCGAAGAACGAAGCGCTGATGGCCGCGCTGGTGCAAAACGCCGGTCCGTCGCTACGCGAGGCGTATCAGATGCGCAGCAAGCAGGCGCGCTCGAATCGCATCAAGGAGATTTACACGTCGACCGCGAGCCGAGTCGCAGCCGATGCTATAGCGGGCGGCCAGCCAACTGTCGATAGCAACGAAGTCAACAACATACTGTTCGACCTGGAAGCGAAAATCGTGCGCAACCAGATCCTGGACGGCGAGCCGCGCATCGACGGCCGCGATACACGCACCGTGCGGCCGATCGAGATTCGTCTCGGAGTGTTGCCGCGCACGCACGGCTCTGCTTTGTTCACGCGCGGTGAGACGCAGGCGCTTGTGATCGCCACGCTCGGCACCAAGCAGGACGAGCAGATCATCGACGCGCTGCAGGGCGAGTATCGCGAGCGCTTCATGCTTCACTACAACATGCCGCCGTTTGCAACCGGCGAAACCGGTAGGGTGGGCGCGCCGAAGCGGCGCGAGGTCGGCCATGGCAAGCTGGCGAAGCGCGCCCTGGTGGCGTGCCTGCCGTCGTACGAAGATTTTCAGTATTCGCTGCGGGTCGTGGCGGAGATCACCGAATCGAACGGCTCATCGTCGATGGCATCGGTGTGCGGCGGGTGTCTTGCGCTGATGGACGCCGGTGTGCCGATGAAGGCGCATGTGGCGGGTGTCGCGATGGGGCTGATCAAGGACGGCAACAAATTTGCCGTACTGACCGACATCCTCGGTGATGAAGATCACCTGGGTGACATGGACTTCAAGGTGGCGGGCACCGCAACCGGC
>CAZKNV010000543.1:0-1542 GCA_964554145.1 uncultured Burkholderiaceae bacterium | reverse complement strand
TGCATACGCGGCCAAGCAGATGGGCGCGTATGCAGCAGATGCAATCTCGCTGCTCATACGCGATGCTGGTGCGCAAACAGCAACGCTTGCACCGTTTCATTATCGCGATCGTGGATCACTCGCGACCATCGGCCGCAAGGCGGCGGTCGCAGTGCTCCCCGGCAACATTCGGCTCTCCGGCCTCGTTGCGTGGTGGACCTGGCTGCTGGTCCACATTTTCTTTCTGATAGGTTTTCGCAATCGTGTTACTACACTGGTCGACTGGATGTGGGCGTACGTCACTTACCAGCGGCATGCGCGTCTGATATTGACCGCAACGGCAACGCGTAAGCCGGCCGCTGAACCTTAGTGAGAGTCCACTTGCAAAGCAATCGCTATCTCTTTCTTTTCGCTCGTAATTCGCACTCTGCGGACGGGCGCAAGAAGGAGCTCTAAGTCCTTGTGAACATTAAAAAATCCCCGTAATTCGCTTGACCGGTCGTTTCGCGCTGCCGTACAGTCGAGCCGTGTCAAAAAGTGGGAGATAGTGGGCTAGTCAGTGTTCGCTTCGCGAAAAACGACTGGTTTGCGGATACGTTTGTGTTTCAAGGAGCTTCCCAACTCACGCTCGACGGCAAAGGCCGACTTTCAATGCCAAGCCGGCACCGGGACTCGCTTGCCGCAGGCTGCGATGGCCGGCTGACGGTGACGCGCCATCCCGACGGGTGCCTGCTCGTCTATCCGCGGCCGACGTGGGAAGCGCGCCGCGAGCAGATCGCGCAATTGCCCTACTCGGCGCGCGCGCTGCAGCGGTTGTTGCTCGGCAATGCCACGGATGTCGATCTCGATAGCGCCGGTCGCGTGCTGGTGCCTACCGAGTTGCGAACCGCTGCGCAGCTCGAGCGCGATCTGATGCTGCTCGGCATGGGCGCGCACTTCGAGTTATGGGACACGACGCGGCTCGCGGAGCATGAACGCTCTGCGCTCGCCAATGGCCTGCCCGAATCGGCGGCTCAGTTCACTTTCTAACTGCGCATTGAACGTGAATGTCCCGCCTACGATCGCCGAATGCAGGCGAGCATCGTCCGGTGCTTGCGTTGCAAGCGGTCGAGCACCTGCTGACAGACCTCGAGGGCATCTATGTCGATGCAACGTTCGGTCGCGGCGGGCATTCGCGGCTCATCCTCGAACGCCTGGGTTCAGGCGGGAAGCTGATTGCGTTCGATCGCGATCCGCAGGCGATCGAAGCCGCCGGTGCGATCGACGATCCTCGTTTTCACGTCGAGCACACAGCATTTTCACGGCTGCGAGGCACGCTCGAGAGGCTGTCGATCGCGCACATGGATGGAATGTTGCTCGACCTCGGCGTGTCGTCGCCGCAGATCGACGATGCCAGGCGCGGGTTTTCGTGGCGCACCGATGGACCTCTGGATATGCGCATGGATTCATCGTACGGACAAACCGCAGCCGAGTGGCTGGCGCATGCCCCCGTCGAGGAACTGACGCGGGTGATTCGTGACTATGGGGAAGAACGGTTTGCTGCATCGATTGCAAAGGCGATTG
>CAZKNV010000542.1:0-1548 GCA_964554145.1 uncultured Burkholderiaceae bacterium | reverse complement strand
CAGATCATGCACGGTGGTCGTTCCGCTTTTGATGTTGGTCCGATCGATCAGCAGCACCAACGCGTAGTCGACGCCGTCGCGGTGCACGCCTTCGGGTGTCGGTCGGCCGGGAGTATCGAAGCGCGCCGATGCGAAACTGATGGCACTCGATTTTCCAGTTCGTGTTCGGGCGCAACGCACCGAACAGGCGGCAGCAAAACGCAAGCACGCATCGCATCGTCGGGCCGCGGACGATCTCCGCATGCATCGGTTCGAACCAGCGCTCGATACCGCCGACCAGCGGGTTGTAGTCGATGCTCTGGTAGTGCGGTTGATGCGGCTCCAGCTTGACTTGATCTTCACCGGCGCGCGCGGAGAACGTGGTATGGCGGCGTCGACGATAGTGATGTCCATCGGGCAGATAGGTGTCGAGCTTAAGATCGTTCCAGCTTTCGGCGAAGCGCGGCCAGTCAGACAACGCGTCACGTTCGCCGATCAGCGGCCGCATAACCTCGGCGGCAACGAATGCGAATCTTTCTCGCGCGACTCGATCGCAAAGTGGCGCGAGCGACGGCGGCGCTTGAGTGCCGCCGCACGGTGAACCGCCGGAAACGATCGTCATGTTTGCAAAGGTAGCGCTCTACGCGGCGCGCTGCGCACAAGGATCGCCAGCATCGCAATTCCACTGCACACCGCGCCGGCGATAAACGTCTGCGGCGCCCCGAATCGATCCCACAGGAAACCGGCCAGTGCGCTCGCCACCAGCAGCGCCACTCCGCTAACCAGGTTGAAAAATCCGAACGCGGTGCCGCGAAGATCGGCGGGCGCGGTATCAGCGACCATCGTCGCCAGAAGCCCCTGCGTGATCCCCATATGCAGGCCCCAAAGCGAGACACCGAGCCATACCCACATCCATTCGTTACTGTATGCGAGCACGACGTCGGCGCCGATCAGCACTGCAAGGCCGAGCGCAAGCAGCCATGTATGACTGATGCGGTCCGACAGGCGGCCGAACGGATACGCGGAAAGCGCGTAGACGACGTTCATGCCGATCAACACCAACGGGACGAGCGCGAGTGGCAAACCGCCTTCTGCCGCGCGCAATACAAGGAACGCTTCGCTGAAACGCGCCAATGTGAATACGGCGCCGATCGCCACGACCCACCAATAGGCGCGCGACAACTTGCGCAAGCTCGCTCGACGAATCGGATTGATCGGGCGCTCTGCGGCTTCGCGTTCCGGCTCCTGCACGCCGAATACCAGCAGGGCGACCGCGAGCACGCCGGGAATGACGGCGACCCAGAAGACCGCGCGAAAATCGTTCGCCCACAGCAGCATCAATCCGATCGCGAGTAACGGACCGATAAATGCGCCGACAGTGTCGAGCGATTGCCGCAATCCGAATGCCGCGCCGCGCAATTTGCTCGGAGCAACGTCGGCCACGAGCGCGTCGCGTGGTGCGCCGCGAATGCCCTTGCCGATGCGATCGATAAAGCGCGCGGCGAACACCATGCCGGCCGTCGACGCGATTGCGAATAGCGGCTTCGATAGCGCGCCCAATGAATAACC
>CAZKNV010000541.1:0-1552 GCA_964554145.1 uncultured Burkholderiaceae bacterium | reverse complement strand
AGGCTATTCGAGGACGCCGACCACTCGTTCCACGTGCGCGCACGAAGTGGATATACAGATGAGCAAGTGCGCGACTCAATGCTGGATGCAACGGTCGAGTGGATCACGACTCACACCACCAGCGCGGTTGCCGATCGTTAGTTTCGCAGCTTGTTCATGCGGCAGCCGGCAAGAAGCGCGGCACCTTGGCGCGTAGCAACTTGACAAGCTCGGGGTCCATGTACTGATACTCATCGGGTATGTCGAGGCACACAACTCGTTGGTCCGTCAGATACGAGCTGAACTTCGAAATGAGTTTGGCGCGGTGCGCCTTCTCCATTACGAATATTATTTCCGCCCACTGAACCAACTCTGGCGTCAGAGGATTGTCTGCGTCGTGATTGGTGCCAGCCGAGGCGCACTCGATTTCAGGTTGGCTGCCGAATACATGTTCGGCAGTTGGGCTGCGCAGTCGATTCTGACTGCATACGAAGAGCACTCGCTTCATCATTTCCAGCAAAGTTCTGACCCATAACGAGGATTTACTAGTCGCGCCCGCTTCGACTGGAAGACGCTAGGAGCGTGACAATCGCGCGACCGATCGGCATCATCAAATGATGCCCGTCACGCTCGATCATCTGCGACGATACGCCGTCGCGCGCAGCGTCTTTACGCCGACCACGCTCAAACGGGCGATCCAGAGGTTTGGCTTCGTCCAGGCCGACCCGATCCGTGCTCCGGCGCGCGCGCAGGATCTCATGCTGCGCCACCGCGTCAAAAACTATCGCGCCGGAGATTTGGAACGCCGTTACTCGGCGCTCGGCATCCAGGAAGATTTCTTCGTCAACTACGGTTTCGTGACGGCCGGCGTGCAGGCTCTGATGCACCCGCGCACGGGTGCGTCACGCTGGTCGGCAACGCGGAAGGCGCGCGCGGAGGCGCTATTGGCATTCGTGCGCGAACGCGGCTCGGTGCACCCTCGTGAGGTGGATTCCCGTTTCTCTCACGGCTCGGTGACGAACTACTGGGGCGGGTCGTCGAGCGCTACCACTCACCTGCTCGACGACATGCACTACCGCGGCCTGCTGCGCGTGGCGCGCCGTGAAGGTGGCATCCGTATCTACGCTGCGCACGAGCACATGACCGGACCCCTCGACGCTGCCGCGCGACAGGCCCGGATCGACTTGCTGGTCGATGTGGTTGTGCGCAAATACGCTCCGCTGCCGGCGTTGAGCCTGTCAGGCCTCGTGAGCCGGCTGCGCTACGCCATCCCGCAGTGGCGCCGCGAGCTAAAGAGCGCGTTAATCCGTGCCAGGCAGCGGCTCGCGAGTGCCCGCATCGGCGGCGTCGATTGGTATTGGCCTGCCGACGAGCGTCCAACGCTCGATGGTTCGCAGGACGTCGTTCGTTTCCTTGCGCCGTTCGATCCTGTCGTGTGGGACCGCCGTCGATTCGAGATGTTCTGGGGCTGGGCGTATCGCTTCGAGGCCTACACGCCGGCACCGAAGCGAAAGCTCGGCTACTACGCGCTTCCGCTGCTGTGGCGCGACCGCGTCATCGGCTGGGGCAATGT
>CAZKNV010000540.1:0-1552 GCA_964554145.1 uncultured Burkholderiaceae bacterium | reverse complement strand
TCGCCAAAGCAGACGCCGCATTTCGACCCAACCCGCAGGGAAAGGCCGCTTGCGGTCGCATTGCGTTGTTGTCGCTTCGCTTGTTGGCATCAGCCAACGGCGCTCGCGACGCCTAGCACTGCACCCGCAATCGGTCTTTCGCACTCACGTTTTAGGGTGAACAGGCCCTGAGCGCGATGTCGTGAATATTCCGCACGCAGCGTGTTGCGAATCCCGCTGCAGTTTGCGGGTGAACGGTCGAAGATGCGCCAATGAGAAGCAATGAGGAGTAACGGGAGCAGCACGATGCATCAGCTGATGAGAACATTTTTCGCCGCGATAGCCGTTGCCGTCCTAGCCGGCGGCGCTGTCGCGGCACCATCGGCGTCGGTTGCAATCGTCAGCGACACGACCGGCGACGCTTATTTGATGACGGCATCGAATGCAGTACGGCTAACGCTGCTTTCCGAATTGCAATCCGGCCAGGTGCTGAAACTCGAACCCGGCAGTCGCGTGGTCGTCGCGTTCCTGCCCGGCGGCAGCGTGTACGAGCTCGCCGGCGCCGGTCGGTTTCGTGTCGGCACCGGAACCATCGAGCCGCTCGATACGAAAAACCCGCCGCGCAAGCGCGAGCTGCCCGCATCGCTGCAGTCTCTGGCGGTCAGGGCAAGCGATGTCTGGCAGGGCGCAGTCATCACGTGATTGCTGAATTCGAATGCCCTATAAATCGCATCTACAGCAGACGTCCCGGCGGATCCTCGATGGGCTCGGTGCAACGATCCGTGCCCTCGTGCGCGCCGTGGCCGCCGAACACACGCTGGCGCAGCGCGCGGCGACGAAAGCGGCTTCGCCTCGCCAGAGCGTGGCCGAAGTGCGCGCCATGTATGTGGCACCGCTTGAGCCGCATCAGGAAAGCGACGGTATCGCGCAGAACACGAGACCCGCATCGCAAACTTCCGGATCGAATTCTTCTTCTCCACGAGCGCGTTTCCTTCGGGCCCGGCGCCAATCCGGTGCCGGCTGAAGTGAGCCACTAAAACTAACCGACCGCGCCGCCTTTCTCATCTACACTTCTCGGTCGCAGACTGACGAGGAGGAAGACGATGGCCAAGGTTATCTGCGTGTTGTACGACGACCCCGTAACGGGCTACCCGAAGTCCTATGCCCGCGACGATATCCCGCGTCTGGAACGCTACCCCGGCGGCCAGACGTTGCCGACTCCCACCAAGATCGATTTCAAGCCGGGGCAGCTACTGGGCAGTGTTTCCGGTGAACTCGGGTTGCGTAAGTATCTCGAGGAACTGGGTCACACGCTGGTCGTCACCGCGGACAAGGACGGCCCGGGCTCGGTGTTGGAGAAGGAGCTGACCGATGCAGAAATCGTCATCTCGCAGCCGTTTTGGCCCGCTTACATCACGGCAGCGAGGATCGCCAAAGCGCCCAAGCTGAAGATGGCCATTACCGCGGGGATCGGATCGGATCACGTCGATCTTCAGGCGGCGATGGACCGAGGGATGACAGTGGCCGAAGTCACCTACTGCAACAGCATCAGCGTGTCCGAGCACGTGGTGAT
>CAZKNV010000539.1:0-1560 GCA_964554145.1 uncultured Burkholderiaceae bacterium | reverse complement strand
CTGGTCGCATTGGGCGAAGAAGGCGAACTGCCGGCCGAGGCGCTTGATACTTTCTTTACATCGTTTCGACTGATTTAGTGAGCACACCCGATCAGTTGCGGACGGTATGCTCTTCGATCGCCCGCGTGAACTCCGCCATCGTTGCCGTGCGTCCGTGTACACCGGCGATCCGGTCTACGGCCAACGCTTTCTCCTTCAGTTTCTGCGCAAAGCTCAGGGTGGTGGGTTGCGGCGGGCCCACCGGTGCATCGTTGTTCGGCAGAAAGAACAGATCGCCCTGGAACACGATGCGTTGCTTGGGCAGATACGCGATCACCATTTCGCGCGCGTGCGGGTTCGGTCCCACGTCGATCAACTCGACGGTCTGCTCGTCATCGGTGAAGACGCGCTTGTCACCCTCCACGAATAGAAACTCCGGCTTGCGGAAATTCCTGGCCAACCGATCGTTCTGAGGCGCTGCCGCCATCGTCTCCACAACTTTGCGGTTGCCGCGCGTGGTGACAACGGTCGCTCCTTCGGCAATGAAGCTTCGCAGGCCGCCGATGTGATCGCCATGGTGGTGCGTGACGGCGATGTACCGGATCGGCTTGCCGAGGATCGTCTCCTTGATGCGCTTGATGACATTGTCGGCACCCTCGCTGGATCCGGGCGCTTCGACGGCAAGAACGTAATCCTTGAACTCGACCGCCATCGTGTTCTGATTCTGTCCGGCGACGTTATGGATGACGTATATGCCGTCGGCCAGCTTTTCGACGCCTGGCTTCAGATTGAGCGGTACCAGAAGGACTCTGCGAAATTCCGCATCGGCGACTTCGAAGCCTCCTTTGGCGCCCGCCGGACAATGGCAGCTCGAATTGCTGCGCGAGATTGCCGAGAGCTTTGTTTTTGTCGAACATGGCCAGGTCACCGAACATGCATCCTTCGACGATTTGATACGAGTGCCTGCTGCGCGCGACTACCTCGGCCATCTGATCGGCGCAAAATAGCGGTCTGCGAGGCACGGAAGGACGGAACGGTCATGGGAAAGAGCGAAACGGCGCTGGCCGATATCACGCACTGGATCGACGGTAAACGCGCAACCGGCGCACCAGCTCGAACCGGCGAGGTGTTCAATCCGGCAACCGGCGACGTCACCGGACTGGTGCGGTTGGCCGAAGCCGATACGGTCGATGCCGCAGTGAACGCTGCTCGCCGTGCATGGCCGGCATGGAGCGAGACCTCGCCGCCGAATCGCGCGCGCGTGATGTTTTGTTTCAAGGAATTGCTCGAGCGCAACCACGATGCGCTTGCAGCGATCCTCACGAATGAGCACGGCAAGGTGTTCAGCGATGCGAAGGGTGAAGTGCAGCGCGGCATCGAAGTCGTCGAGTTCGCGTGCGGCATTCCGCAGCTGTTGAAGGGCGAGTTCTCGGACAGCGTCGGCAACGGCATCGACTCGTGGTCGCTGCGCCAGAGCGTCGGAGTTTGCGCCGGCATCACGCCGTTCAACTTTCCGGCGATGGTGCCGCTGTGGATGGTTCCGATCGCCGTCGCCTGCGGCAATACGTTCGTGCTGAAGCC
>CAZKNV010000538.1:0-1568 GCA_964554145.1 uncultured Burkholderiaceae bacterium | reverse complement strand
ACAACGTACGGCCCCATGCCGATGCCAAATACACTCCAAGTTCCGTGCCAGGCCGTTTTTCGAGAATTGGAGGGGATTTCGCGGCTAATTCCCGCTTTCCCTGACGCGCATCGTCACATGTTGCTGCCGGTTTTTGTCACGGGATACCTAGCCGTGACCGGTTCATCCGGTCGGATGAATCAGGGCATCACGACATTTAAGGCGTGGCGGCGCTCGTTACTACACAGCCAGCCGCGTAGCCGCAAGACGAGATGCTAGACTTGTATAGCACTTTCCTGACCGCACCTTTCCTGACCGCACATAAGGGCTCTCGCTAATGCTTGCCATCAGATTGCCACCCGAACTTGAAGAGCGGCTCGATAAGCTCGCCCGAAAAACAGGACGTACCAAGACTTACTACGCGCGTGCGGCGATTCTCGAGTACCTCGATGATCTGGAAGACATTCATCTCGCGGAGAAGCGTTACGGGGCGCTTGCCGCCGGCCGGGGTAAGACGATCAGCCTCGACGAGCTGGAGCGCACGCTTGGTCTGGCGGATTGAGTTTGACGCGGCGGCTGGCAAAGAATTAGCGAAGCTCGACAATCATGTTGCGCGCCGGATCGTCGCCTTCTTGCGCGGCCGCGTGGCGACGCTTGAAGATCCGCGCTCAATCGGCCAAGCGTTGCGAGGGGAGCAATTCGGCGAGTTTTGGAAATATAGAGTCGGCGACTATCGTGTTATCGCTCGCATTGAGGATGACCGGTTGCTGATCCTGATAATGCGTATCGGTCACCGTAGCGATATTTACCGCTGATTAAGCCGCTTTCGAACACGCTTGTGCGCTCGGCGTCACGAAGACTCAAGCGGCGGCGGCCTGCACTGCCGGCGCGTTGACGAACTCCATGCGCACGCCGGCAAGCTCGATCACGTCGCTGTTCTTCAGCGGGTGCGCGGCTGAGCCGAGACTGACGCCGTTGACACTGGGAAACAGTTCACCTTCGACGTGCGCGATGAAGTAACCGGTCGGCCGCCGTGTGATGACCGCGACCTGGTGGCCAGGACGGCCGATCGTGGTCAATGCCTTTACGAGTTGCAGTTCGCGGCCTTCGTTGGCGCCGGTCAGGATCTTGATCGATGCCGCGACTAGCCCTTCTTCGCCGCCCATTCCAGGCTGCCGAATCTGGATCGTTGCCGGGCCAGGTCCATAGAACTCGCGGCGCAGCGGCTGCGAGGTGTCGATATCGACTTCACCCTCGGTGCCGGTGGCGCCATCGGCCAGAAACTTCAGCCGGTACTTGCCGATCTCCAGCGTGTCTCCGCTCTGCAGCAGGTGCTTCTTGATCGGCTGGCCGTTAACGGTGGTGCCGTTGGTCGAGCCCAGGTCTTCGAGATACACATCGCCGGCCGACGTGTAGATGACCGAATGCTCGCCGCTGACGGCGAGGTTATCGATGACGATGTCATTGTGCGAGCGGCGGCCGATGGTGGTGCGGTCCTTGGTAAGACCCACTTCACGCAGCACAACGCCGTCCAGACTCAGGACCAGCCTAGGCATAGATTCTCCCTCGGCCATCATTTTGTTCTCTCG
>CAZKNV010000537.1:0-1569 GCA_964554145.1 uncultured Burkholderiaceae bacterium | reverse complement strand
CCCACAGCAGAAACAGCGAGAGGCCGAAAAAGACCCACAAAACCGTGCGCTGGATATCAGTGCCCATCATCGGATTCGATCAAGTAAGAGGGTGGCGCGCTTTTCTTCCGCTTTTTCTTCATTAATCGCGTCGTTCGCATGACACCAGCAGCGCAAGCTGAATCGCTGCGGCACCTCATCGACACCGCCGGCACTGTACGGATGGCAGCGCGCCAATCGCGCAAGGATCATCCAGCTGCCGCGCAGGGCGCCGTGTTGTTCAATCGCCTGCATCGCGTATTCGGAGCATGTCGGCCAGAAGCGGCAGCTGTTTCCGATCCACGGCGAGAGTGCGAACCGATAGCCGCGAAGCACTACGAGCAAAATCTTGTTGATCATCATTTACCTGCAACGGCGAGCAGCCGAGCCGCCAGCCCTTCCAACAAATACTCCAGCAGAGCATCGGCCTCGCCCCGAAGCTGACGTCGCCAATGCGTCATTGCAAGCGCCTGGCCGTCGGCATCGGCCAGCGGAGATTTCAGGCGCAACGCGACATCGATGCACACCGCCGCCTGCGCCGCACAGCGCTCGAATGCGCTCGCCCGGTGCCGGCACGCTTCACGCACAATGCGCTTGACCAAGGCTCGGTCGACCGCGCGGCGCGCATTGCGCCTTCCGACAGTCACGCCAAATCGAACGCACGCTGCCGCGCTCTCGGTCGTACCCACTTCGGTCCATGCGGCGATTACCGACAAGCACTGCCGTGCGGCACGAATCGATCGTTCACGCGGCGCATTCAGGACTGCCGAAAACTCGGCGGGCGTCCTGAGCCGGCGCGCCTTGGCAAAGCCATATCGGTTGTCACCGGTGGCCACCTTGGAAAGTCAGCAAGCGGCGGCACAACACGAACCGCCAGAGCGCCTTTGTCGTCGTCGAAAAAAACGCGGGCGCCGCCTCAAACCGCAAGGCGCTGCCGACCCTTGGCACGGCGCGCGGCGATGACTGCACGGCCGCCGCGCGATCTCATGCGCACCAGAAACCCGTGCGTACGAGCGCGTTTGACCTTGGAAGGTTGGTAAGTTCGTTTAGTGGCCATCACACTCTCTGCGTATTTCCGTGGTTTTGTTGCCGGGAGCGACATCGATGCCGCGCGCAACAAAAAACGGGCAACGTAAGGCAGCAAAACGCGCCATTAGACGCGATCCGGCGAATTGCTGTCAAACCGCGTGCGGAGTCGAACTATGTTGCGCTCGACTCGCCGCAAACGAAATCTGCTGTGGATAACCGGGTGCGCCGAAGGTAGAATTCACCGCTTCGTTGGTAATGCTGCACGTCCTGCATTCACTGGGCGCGCATAGATGCAACCACCAGCGACCGGGCGAAGGCGAGGCCGATACGCGCACAGCAATCGCGCAGGCGGTGAGCACTTTCGCAGTACAAAAGAAAAAGCTAGCCGCGGGGCCGTTAACGTAATGATGCATCTCTGGAATGACTGCTCGCGGCTTCTCGAAAGCGAGCTGACGCCGCAACAATTTTCCGCCTGGATCAAACCGCTTAAAGCGCTCGACTTCGACGAGTCGACCGCCACTT
>CAZKNV010000536.1:0-1586 GCA_964554145.1 uncultured Burkholderiaceae bacterium | reverse complement strand
ACGCATTGGGCGCTCAACATGTACACGCTGATCGGGCTGGGAGTGGGGCTCGCATATGTATTCAGCCTCGCTGCAGTGCTTATGCCCGGTTGGTTTCCGCAGGAGTTCCGCGAGCACGACGGTGCGGTAGGCACGTATTTCGAGGCAGCGGCAGTGATCGTGACACTGGTGATACTGGGCGACTTCCTGCAGTTGCGCGCGATGGGCCAGACCAGCCAGGCAATCCAGCAATTGCTTAAGCTCGCGCCCAACCTCGCCTGGCGCCTGCGCGACGACGGCGCCGAGGAGCAGGTGCCGCTGGAGACCGTGGCTGTTGGCAACCGGCTGCGCGTGAAGCCGGGCGAGAAGGTTCCGGTGGACGGCACGGTACTCGAGGGCACGAGCAGGGTGGACGAATCGATGATGACCGGCGAACCCGTGCCCGTGGCCAAGGCTGCCGGCGACAAAGTCACCGGTGCCACCGTGAATTCCAACGGCTCATTGCTAATCCGCGCCGAACGCGTGGGCGCGGACACGCTGCTGGCACGCATCGTTCACATGGTGGGCGAGGCTCAGCGCACGCGGGCGCCCATCCAGCGGCTTGCCGATGTCATCGCGGCGTATTTCGTCCAGATCGTGGTGGTCATCGCCATCGCAACGGCGCTCACGTGGTGGTTCTTCGGTCCCGAGCCGAAACTCGCGTACGCGTTTCTGAACGCCGTCGCCGTTTTGATCATTGCCTGCCCCTGTGCCGTCGGTCTCGCGACGCCCATCTCGATGACCGTCGCGATGGGGCAAGGCGCGCGCGCCGGCATCCTGTTCCGCAATGCCGAGGCGATCGAGCGCATGCGCGACATCGATACGGTGGTGGTGGACAAGACCGGCACGTTGACGCTCGGGCATCCCGCACTGACTGATTTTGTGGTGGAAGGCATTGCCGAGGACGAAGCGCTCGCGCTCGTCGCAGGCGTGGAGCAGCTTTCCGAGCACCCGATAGGGCTTGCGATCGTCGAGGGCGCAAAGGCGCGCGGCCTGACACCGCGGTCGGCCGGGGCATTCGATGCAGCAAACGGCCTCGGCGTGCAGGCCGATATCGATGGCAAGCATGTGCTGGTGGGCAGCCGGAAGTTTCTCGAACAGCGCGGCGTAGATACGCAGCATTGGGAAGGGCGCGCGGAAGCCTGGCGCGCGGAAGCCAAGACGGTGGTTTTCTTCGCGGTGAACGGCATGGCCGCCGGAATCGCCGCGGTGGCCGATCCGATCAAGGAAAGCACGCGCGGCGCGATTGCGGCGCTCAAAAGTTCGGGCGTACGGATCGTGATGCTGACCGGCGATTCGCGCAGCACCGCTGAAGCCGTTGCGCGGCAACTCGGCATCGACGAAGCGCTTGCCGAGGTGTTGCCCGAGGACAAAGCCGGGCACGTGAAGCGCCTCCAGGCCGAAGGACGCAAGGTGGCGATGGCGGGTGACGGTATCAACGATGCGCCGGCGCTTGCACAGGCCGACGTCGGCATCGCCATGGGCACCGGTACCGACGTGGCGATGGAGAGTGCCGGCGTGACGCTGGTCAAGGGCGACCTGCGCGGCATTGCGCGCGCGGCCGTGCT
>CAZKNV010000535.1:0-1588 GCA_964554145.1 uncultured Burkholderiaceae bacterium | reverse complement strand
TAACAACATAGGTTTCAAACAGATCGGCGGCCATACCGGCACAGTCGCCGACGTTATCGCCGACGTTGTCGGCAATCACCGCCGGATTGCGCGGATCGTCTTCCGGAATGCCGGCCTCGACCTTGCCGACCAGGTCGGCTCCGACATCGGCGCCCTTGGTAAATATTCCGCCGCCCAAGCGCGCGAAGATCGAAATCAGCGACGCGCCGAAAGCAAAGCCGATCATCGGATGCAGCAGCTCGCGCACGTTCGCTGCCGCATGCATTGCACGCAGCACCCAGTAGAAACCGGCTACGCCGATCAATCCGAGGCCGACCACCAGCAAGCCGGTGATCGCGCCGCCGCGAAAGGCGACATTCAACGCAGGATTCAAACCCAGCGTTGCCGCTTGCGCGGTGCGCACATTGGCGCGCACCGACACGTTCATTCCCACGTAACCGGCAGCGCCCGACAGCACCGCGCCCAGCACGAAGCCGATCGCGGTCCAGGCGCCAAGCTGCGGCACGAGCGCAATGATGATCGCCAGTACAACGCCGACGATCGCAATCGTCCGATACTGGCGGTTCAGATACGCCTGCGCTCCTTGTTGTATCGCGGCCGCGATTTCCTGCATTCGAGCATTCCCCGCGGGCTGCTTCAGAATCCAGGAAATGGACCACACGCCGAAGACCACAGCTGCCACGCCGCAGGCAAGCGCGAGTACCAATCCAGACATGCTTTTCTCCTTGTTGAAGCCGTTTAGTGCAAATTTGCCAAATCATGAGGACAGTGCAGCTAAGACGCGCTGCTTGATTTCATCGACGCTTCCGACACCGGAAATGCGTCGGTACTTCGGTGCGCCCGTTTCGGCGCGGGCGGCCAGCTCCGAGTAGTAACCGATCAGCGCTTGGGTCTGATCGCGATATACGCCAAGCCGCTTGCGCACCGTTTCTTCCTTATCGTCGTCGCGCTGAACCAGCGGCTCGCCTGTCTGATCGTCCCTGTTTTCAACCTTCGGCGGGTTGAACTTCAGGTGATACACGCGGCCACTTTGCGAATGCACCCGGCGGCCGCTCATCCGATCGATGATGTCTGCCTCGGGGACGTCGATCTCGAGCACGTAGTCGAGCTTGATGCCGGCTTCCCGCGTCGCCTCGGCTTGCGGAATTGTGCGAGGAAAGCCGTCGAACAGATACCCATTGGCGGTGTCCGGCGCGCGCAAACGATCCTTGACCAGGCCGATGATGATGTCGTCTGACACGAGCGAGCCGGTGTCCATCACTTTCTTGGCGGCGATGCCGAGCGGTGATCCCGCCGTGATGGCTGCACGCAGCATGTCCCCGGTTGAAATCTGCGGAATTTTGTAGCGCTCCTTGATGAACGCGGCCTGCGTGCCCTTGCCCGCGCCCGGCGGCCCGAGCAGTATCAGTCGCATCCTCCGTCCCTCTGCCCTGACTCCGGTCTTGTAGTTGTTCTGCGACTGCAGCTTGAAGCGCGCGATTCTAACCAAATGAATAGGCCTGATATTTCCGCCTGCCAGTCATGCAGCAGCGGCTGGCGCAGCTGCGCCGCCTCGTCGTCGGGCACTTCGTGCCTGCTCTGCGGTACT
>CAZKNV010000534.1:0-1591 GCA_964554145.1 uncultured Burkholderiaceae bacterium | reverse complement strand
TCGACTACATCGCGCCGCTCGTCCTTCCACATGTTTTGTTCAAGATCGTAATTGCGCCCGGTCGATGGGATGAACTGCCACAAGCCGGCTGCCTTGGCGGTCGACAACGCTCCCGGCACGAATGCGCTTTCAACGAACGGCAACAGCGCCAGCTCGGTCGGCATTCCGCGCCGCTCGATCTCTTCAACGATATGAAACAGATAGCGGCTGGAGCGCTGCGTCATGCGGGCGAAGTAATCGGGCTGGCTTGCATACCAGCGGGTGCGGTTTTCGGCGAGGTTCGTATCGAGATCCGGCATCTTGAAGCCGAGCCGGATGCGCTCCCATAGATCAATCATGGGCGGCGTGGCGGGCGGCGTCGGCTCGACAGCCGGCAGCGGCGCTTTGTCCGGAACGACGATCACCGGAACGACTGTCGACGAATCTACCGGGGCCGGCGGTGGCGCCGATGGCAATGACTGAATGACCTGTCCGACAGGGTCGGATGAAGAGGGAGTTGCTGCAGGCGGGGGTGGCGTAGATGCGGGGGGCGCGGACGGAGGGATGGTTATCGGGCTGCTTTGGGTGTCGCTGCCGGTCGTTGCGCAGCCCGTGATTAACGTGCAACAAGCGCCGAACGCAAGCCAGAAGGTGGCTGATCTTTTTGAGAAGCGCATCGTGAAAAATCTACATTGGGTTCGAGGCAGTGTAGGTAGAACCTGGAAACTACGTCAAGTCAAGAAGCCCCTTCATTGCGGGCTAACTAAAGCTGTCCTTCCAGCTACGAATCGCTGCAAACGTCGAGACGCGCGCGAAACCTGCGCCACGGCTGACGCCGGACGCAGCGGCGCGCACCGCCGGGGTTTCGCAGCGCATAAACGGATTGGTCGCAAGTTCGAGCCCGATCGTCGACGGCAAGGTCGGCTCGCCTCGTTTGCGCATCGCGGTAGCGGACGCCGCGCGCGTTTGCAGTTCGCGGTTGTCGGGCTCGACCGCCAATGCGAAACGAATATTGGCCACCGTGTATTCGTGCCCGCAGTAAACACGGGTCGCCGCCGGTAGCGCAGCGAGCGCGTCGAGCGAAGCCAGCATTTGCTCGGGCGTGCCTTCGAACAATCGACCGCAACCGCAGGCAAACAAGGTGTCGCCGCAGAAAAGTGCGGGCGGCTTTAGCGCTTCGGCAAAGTAGGCGATGTGCCCGGCGGTGTGGCCCGGTATGTCGATGATCTGAAATCGTGTGCCGAGCACGTCGACCTTATCGCCACTGCCAAGACGATGATCGACACCTGCGATGCTTTCGCGCGCCGGCCCGTACACTGCCGCGTCATAGCGCTGCTTTAGCGTCATCACGCCGCCGACATGGTCGGCATGGTGATGCGTCGCTAGAATCGCCGTCAAGCGAAGCTGCTGCTGCTCCAGTGCGCGAATCACCGGCTCGGCATCGCCGGGGTCGACGATCGCTGCTTCGCTGCCGCACGTCAGCAGCCACAGATAGTTGTCTTTGAACGCCGATAACGGCGTGATGATCAGATCGGACATGGGGCTGCAATGAGCGGATCAGAATGAGCGAAGGCGCATCGATTGTGAGGCTATCCGAGTTTCTGCGCTCGCC
>CAZKNV010000533.1:0-1593 GCA_964554145.1 uncultured Burkholderiaceae bacterium | reverse complement strand
GGCGCCGAGCGGGAGAGCCAATGGAATCAGCTTTTTCACGCGTATTCCGAACGCTATCCGCAGGAAGCCGGCGAGTTTGAGCGACGCATGCGAGGGGAGCTGCCGGGCGCTTACGCGCGGGTGCGCGACGACGCAGTCGCTGCTGCCGCCGAAAAACGCGAAGCAATGGCAACACGCAAAGCGTCACAGCTTGCGCTCGACGCGCTGGCGCCGGTGCTGCCGGAGATCATCGGCGGCTCAGCCGATCTGACCGGCAGCAATCTTACGAAGTGGAGTACGGCTACCGCGTTTCGGCCCGAGCATCTCGACGGCCGCCACATCAACTACGGCGTGCGCGAGTTCGGCATGTGCGCGATTTCGAGCGGGCTGGCGGCGCACGGCGGATTTGTGCCCTTTGCCGGCACGTTTCTGACCTTCTCCGACTATGCGCGTAACGCACTGCGCATGGCTGCGCTGATGAAGCTGCGCGTCATCTATGTGTTCACGCACGATTCGATCGGTCTTGGCGAAGACGGGCCGACGCACCAGGCGGTCGAACACGCAGCAACATTGCGGTTGATTCCGAACATGGACGTCTGGCGGCCCGCGGACACCGTCGAGGCGATCGTCGCATGGGCGGCGGCCATCGAGCGCGCCGATGGCCCGACCAGCCTGCTGTTTTCCCGCCAATCGGTGCCGTTCATCGCACGCTCGATCGATGCAACCGCCATACGCCGTGGCGCATACGTGATCAGCGAGGCCAGCAGCGGACTGAAGAATGCGCAAGCGGTGCTGATTGCAACCGGCTCCGAAGTCGGGCTTGCAGTCGATGCGCAAAAGGCACTGGCCGAAAAAGGCATCGCCGTGCGCGTGGTATCGATGCCATCCACCACGACGTTCGATCGGCAGCAGACGAAATACAAATCGCACGTGCTGCCCGAAGGCCTGCCGCGCATCGCGATCGAAGCAGGTGTGACCGATTTCTGGTGGAAGTACGTGCGGGGAACGGGCGCCGTAATAGGGCTCGATCGCTTCGGCGAATCGGCGCCGGCAAAGGATGTGTTCAAGTATTTGGGATTCACGGTGGATAACGTCGTTGCCACCGTCGAACGGGTTATCGCACAAGGCCATGAACAGGGAAATGAGCAATGACGATCAAGGTTGCCATCAACGGTTACGGCCGCATCGGCCGCAACATCCTGCGCGCGCACTATGAAGGCGGCAAGAAGCACGATCTGCAGATCGTGGCGGTCAACGATCTGGGCGACCCGAAAACCAATGTTCACTTGACCAGGCACGACACTGCACACGGCCCGTTTCCGGGCACGGCGGCGGCCGACGGCGATTCGATGGTCGTCAACGGCGACCGCATCCGCGTACTTGCGCAGCGCAACCCGGCCGAGCTGCCATGGCGCGACTTGGGCGTCGATGTCGTGCTCGAGTGCACGGGATTCTTTGCTACGAAGGAAAAGGCGTCGGCGCATCTGAAGGGCGGCGCAAAGAAGGTCATCATCTCGGCGCCCGGCGGCAAGGATGTCGATGCGACGATCGTCTACGGCGTTAACCATCAGACGCTGAAAGCGGCGCACACGGTGATCTCGAACGCGTCGTGCA
>CAZKNV010000532.1:0-1597 GCA_964554145.1 uncultured Burkholderiaceae bacterium | reverse complement strand
CAGTTGCCAAACATGCGATCGACGGCACGCTGAACGACGTGTCCGCCAGTTGGCAGGGTCCGACGCCCGACGTCGGAAACCTGACGCTAAAGACGCGCTTTCAGGGTTTAGTGAGCGCAGCGCAACCGGCGTTACCGCAGCACGGACACACCGACACACCCGCGCTCGGCCTGCCCGGTTTCGAGAATCTGAGCGGCAGCATCGATGTCGTCGATGGAACCGGCTCGATGCAGCTTGCATCGAAGGACGTGGTGTTGATCTTTCCCGGCGTGTTTACCGAGCCGCGCATCAAGCTCGCGAAGCTCGATGCGTCGCTGAGCTGGAAATCCGATCCCGCAATCGAAATTCGCGTCGCGTCGGCCGCGGCCGCGAACGCCGATTTCGAACTCGAAGCTTCTGGAACCTGGCGCGCCGCCGGTCGAGACACTAACAGCGGCGCGACCAACAGCGAACTCAGCGGACCGGGCTGGCTCGATCTTACCGGCCGTGTCGCGCGCCTTAATGCACCGGCAGCTTTTCGATACGTACCGGCGATCGCCGGGCGCGACACGCTCGACTGGCTGCAACACGCGCTGGTTGCCGGACGCGCCACCGGCGGCGCGTTTCGCGTCAAGGGAGATCTGGCGCAGTTTCCATTCGATGAGGCTCGCGAAGGAGAATTTCGTGCGACCGCGCGCGTGCACGACGCGACGCTCAACGTCCATCCTGCAGCCGTGCAGGGCGAGCGAACGAACGACAGCGCGGGAAACTGGCCGTTGCTGGCCGGAATCGATGCCGATTTATTGTTCGATCGGGCCTCAATGACGATAACGGCGCAACGTGGCGCTGTCTATGGCATGCGATTGACCAACACCGTCGCACGAATTTCGGAATTGGGCGGCGATGCGACGCTCGACGTGCATGGCCTGGCCGAAGGTCCGCTCACCGACATGCTGCGCTACGTGAACGCAAGCCCGGTCGCACGCTGGACCGAAGGCGTAACGGCCAATGCCGAGGCAAGCGGGAGTGCAAAACTGGATCTGCGGCTCGGCATTCCGCTGCAGCACTCGGCCGACAGCAAGGTCGCAGGCGCGCTGCAGTTCGCGAACAACGATTTACATCTTGCCGACGCGCCGCCGTTTTCGCGCGTCAATGGCACGCTTGGTTTCACCGAAGGCGGCGTGCACAGCAACAATTTGAGTGCGTGGATGCTCGGCGGCCAGGCAAGGATCGATGCCAGCACGCGCCCTGACGGCGGCATCGTGTTCGCTGCGACAGGCATCGCGACGGTGCCGGGACTGCGGCGCGCGATCACCTTGGGTCCGGTCGAGCAACTGCTCGATCGATCGCAGGGCCAGGCGCGCTACAGCGCAACCCTGTCTATCAAACCGTCGCCTGAATTGAGAATCGAAAGCGACCTGATAGGCCTCGCGATCGACGGCATTGCGCCGCTCTCGAAGACTGCGCAGGAAGCGATGCCGTTGCGGATTGAGCGCGTGATGGTGGACGGCGCGCGCGCCGTGGGCGGCGCCGAGCGCGATGAGTTGCGCGTGACGGCAGGTGCGCTTGCAGTGCGGTTTGAGCGCCGGCGCGAGCAAAATGCATTTCGCGTAACGCG
>CAZKNV010000531.1:0-1600 GCA_964554145.1 uncultured Burkholderiaceae bacterium | reverse complement strand
CAGCCGGCGTTTTTTCCGCACGTGTTCGGCCCAACGGCCGACGAGCCGCTCGATGACACGGTCGTGCGGGAGAAATTTGGCGCACTCGCACAAGAAATCGCGCTCGCCACGGGCCGCACGTTGACACCCGAGCAGGTCGCCGACGGCTATCTCAATATCGCCGTCGGCAACATGGCCGAGGCGATCAAGCGCATCTCGATCCAGCGCGGCCACGATGTAACGCAGTACACATTGACCGTATTCGGCGGCGCCGGCGGCCAGCACGCGTGCCGCGTGGCCGACGAACTCGGCATGAGCCGCATCTTCGCGCACCCGCTGGCGGGTGTGCTGTCGGCCTATGGCATGGGACTGGCCGATCAAACGACGATGCGCGAGCAGTCGGTCGAGCGCCGTCTGGAGCCCGATGCAATGGGTCCATTGAATTCCGCGCTCGATCGTCTGGCGGCCGACGCAACGAACGACCTTGAATCGCAAGGCGTTGCGCCTGCGCGCACCAGCGTCGTGCGGCGCGTGCACCTACGCTACGACGGTACCGACTCTGCGTTGATCGTCCCCGCCGCATCGATGCAGCAGATGCAGGCCGCATTCGATGCTGAGTATCTGAAGCGCTATTCGTTCCTGATGCAGGGACGGGTGCTCGTGATCGAAGCGGTGTCGGTCGAGGCGATCGGGCGCGGCGAGACGGCAGTGGCGAGCGCTGCTGCAAGGGCGGTGCGCGCAACGCCGCTCGCTGCGAAGGCGACGGTGCGGATGTACAGCGAGGGCGAGTGGCGCGACACGCCGCTTTATGCACGTGAAGACCTGCGGACGGCGGATGTGATCGGCGGCCCCGCGATCATTGCCGAAGCAAATGCAACCACGGTGATCGAGCCGGACTGGTGCGCCATTGTCACCGACCTCGACCACATCGTGCTCGAACGCGTGCGCCCCCGCGCGCAGAGAAAGGCGATCGGCACCGATGCTGACCCGATCATGCTCGAAGTCTTCAACAACCTGTTCATGTCGATCGCCGAGCAGATGGGATTGCGGCTGCAGAACACCGCGTACTCGGTCAACATCAAGGAGCGGCTCGATTTTTCGTGCGCGCTGTTCGATGCGGAAGGCAACCTGATTGCCAATGCGCCGCATATGCCGGTGCATCTGGGTTCGATGAGCGAATCGATCAAGACAGTGATGCGCGAGAACGCCGGCACGATGAAACCCGGCGACGCCTATGTCATCAACGATCCGTACCACGGCGGCACCCATCTGCCCGATGTCACCGTGATTACACCGGTGTTCGATCGTGATGGCGCGCAGATTCTGTTCTACGTCGGCTCACGCGGGCATCACGCCGATATAGGCGGCACGACCCCGGGATCGATGCCGCCGTTTTCCACATCGCTCGATGAAGAAGGCGTGCGCTTTATCAACTTCAAGCTCGTTGAAGGTCAGGGCACCAGCCGCGCTGGCCGCATTCGCGAGGCCGAGCTGATGGACCTGCTGGGCTCAAGCACATACCCGGCGCGCAATCCTCAGCAGAACCTTGCCGATCTGCGAGCGCAAATCGCGGCCAATGAAAAGGGCCGTGAAGAATTGCTGAAGATGGTCGAGCAGTTTG
>CAZKNV010000530.1:0-1602 GCA_964554145.1 uncultured Burkholderiaceae bacterium | reverse complement strand
CAGCAGCGGCTGGCGCAGATGCGCCGCCTTTGAGTCGTCGCCCGAGGAACGGAGCAGGCGCCGGGGTGTCGTCGAAACTGTGCTTTAGCCCAGTTTCGACGCGGCGACTGCGAGTACCGCAGTGGTCGGCACGAAGTGCCCGACGACGTAGGCGGCGCAGCTGTGCCAGCCGCTGCTGCTGCGCGATGTAGTTGCTTCAGCCGCTGCTGCGCGATGCATGTTGCGTACACTCATATCGCATGACCGTTCGCTATCCGGGCTTCGACACATTGGCGTTGCATGCGGGTCAACCGCCGGACCCGACCACCGGCAGCCGCGCAGTGCCGATTTATGCGACGGCGTCGTATGTCTTCGACGATTCGGATCACGCGGCGGCGCTGTTCAACATGGAACGCGCTGGCCATGTTTATTCGCGCATCTCGAATCCGACGGTGGCCGTATTCGAAGAACGCATGGCGGCGCTCGAAAAAGGCGTCGGCGCGATTGCGACCGCCAGCGGACAGGCGGCGCTGCATCTGGCGATCGTCACGCTGATGGGCGCCGGCTCGCATATCGTCGCCAGCCGAGCGCTCTACGGCGGCTCGCACAATCTGCTCGGCTTTACATTGGCGCGCTTCGGAATCGATACGACATTCATCGACCCGCGCGATCTCGACGCATGGCGCGCGGCAATCCGGCCGAACACGCGCCTGCTGTTCGGCGAAACCCTCGGCAATCCGGGGCTCGACGTGCTCGACATTCCGGCGGTCAGCTCGATCGGCCACGAGCACGGTCTGCCATTGCTGGTCGATTCGACCTTCACCACACCGTATCTGATGACGCCGTTCGATCACGGCGCCGATCTGGTTTACCACTCGGCAACGAAATTTATCGGCGGGCATGGCATTGCGATCGGCGGCATCCTGGTCGATGGCGGCACCTTCGACTGGCTGCATAGCGGCAAGTTTGCAACACTGACGCAGCCTTACGTCGGCTTCCACGGCATGAACTTCGCCGAGGAAAGCACGGTTGCGCCGTTTCTGTTGCGCGCGCGGCGCGAAGGGCTGCGCGACTTCGGCGCATGCATGAGCCCGCACACGGCGTTCTTCCTGTTGCAAGGCCTGGAAACGTTGCCGCTGCGCATGCAGCGTCATGTCGAGAATGCGCGCAAGGTCGTCGCCTTTCTGGCCGAACATCCGATGGTTGAATCGGCCGCTTATCCGGAGCTGCCCTCGCATCCCGATCACGCGCTCGCGCAACGATTGTTACCGCGCGGTTGCGGCGCGGTATTCAGCTTCAACATTAAAGGCACGCGCAACGCCGGCCGTGCATTCGTCGAAGCGCTGCGCGTGTTCTCGCACCTCGCCAATGTCGGTGACGCGAAATCGCTGGTGATCCATCCGGCGTCGACGACGCACTTCCGCGTCCCCGATCATGAGCTCGAAGCCGCCGGCATTACACAGGGAACGATCCGACTCTCGGTCGGGCTGGAAGACGCGAATGATCTGCTCGACGATCTCGCGCAGGCATTGAAGCGTGCGGCAAAGACTGCGTGATGGATCTCGTTACCACACCGCGTCTGTATGCCTATACCGGCGGCAGGCCCTTCGATCCGGCGCTGCC
>CAZKNV010000529.1:0-1602 GCA_964554145.1 uncultured Burkholderiaceae bacterium | reverse complement strand
GGTGCGGAAGAAGACGCGCGCGGCGAACCGTTCGTGGGCCAGGCCGGCCGCCTGCTGGACAACATGCTGGCAAGCGTCGGATTGACGCGGAGTGGCTCGACGCCGGAATCGGTCTACATCGCCAACGTGCTGAAGTGCCGGCCGCCCGGCAACCGTAATCCGCAGCCGGAAGAAGTCGCGAAATGCGAGCCGTTCTTGCTGCGCCAGATCGAACTCGTCGATCCGGCTCTTATCGTCGTGATGGGGCGGTTCGCCGCGCAATCGCTGCTCGGCACCGATGCCAGCATCGCCAGCCTGCGCGGCAAGCCGCATCGAATCACCGTAGCGGGGCGCCAGATACCCGTGGTCGTCACGTACCACCCCGCCTATTTGCTGCGCAATCTGGTCGACAAGGCGAAGAGCTGGGCGGATCTATGCCTGGCGCGGGAAGTTGCCTCCGCGGCTTTCAGGAAGCTCTGAAAAACGTAGCGAGCGGGCCGAGGTTGCGTCGAGGAGCGCAGGCGTACAAGGCGCTACGTTGAGCACCGCAGGCGCAAGATCGGTCCGCGCAGTAGTTTTGCGGAGCTTCCTAGTGCGTCGGCTCGCCGATCAGCGCCACCGAATCGAATTGCCGTTGATTGAATTGATGCCGCAGCAGCACCAGCAACATCGAGACCGCAACGAAAACGCCGAACAGCAGCATCAACGTCTGTATCCCCAGGTCCATCCACACCAATACCGCATAGATGCCGAGCATCACCAGGATGCTGGAGTTCTCATTGAAATTCTGCACGGCGATCGAGTGCCCGGCCGATAGCAGCACATACCCGCGATGCTGCAACAGCGCGTTCATCGGCACGACGAAGTAACCGGCCAGCAGGCCGATCAGAATCAAGATCGCGCACGCGACCAGCAGAAAGTAACTGGCGTTGACCGCGCCGATCTGGATCGAGCCGACCGGCACGATTGCCGGTGTGTAGAACGAAGCGCACGCGACGATAACGCCCATCGCGATTCCAACCGGCAGTACATCCATTGCCTTCTTCAGCGCGACGGTCGATGCGGCGTAAACGGCGCCTATCGTGATTCCGACCGCCACCACCGCCTGCAGAATGGCCGCTCGCGCAAGGTCCATGTTCAGCACCGTCTCGGCCCATTTGAGCACGATGAATTGCAGCGTTGCACCGGCACCCCAGAACAGCGTCGTCACCGCCAGCGATATCTGACCCAGCTTGTCGCGCCACAAAACGCTGCAGCAGTGCGCGAACCCGACCAGCAGTTTCCATGGATGCACATGCTGCTTTGCGTAGCGGACGCCGGTGTCGGGTATCACCAGGTTGATCAACGCTGCGAGCACATAAAGCCACATGATCACCGCGATCGCGGCTTCGGCCGGAAGCTCGACGCCGGTACTGAATACCGGCATATCCCACGACAAAAGCCATGCCGATATTGCGGGCGAGATCAGAATGCCACCGAGCAGAAAGCCGACGATGATCGACCCGACGGTGAGTCCCTCGATCCAGCCATTGGCCACGACCAATTTTTCCGGCGGCAGCAGCTCGGTCAGGATGCCGTACTTGGCCGGGGAGTAGGCAGCAGCACCGAAGCCGACTACCGCAT
>CAZKNV010000528.1:0-1603 GCA_964554145.1 uncultured Burkholderiaceae bacterium | reverse complement strand
GGCGATGCGTCGCATGTCGGTGTCATTCGAGCCCTGATGCACCAGCATGCGCATTTCATCGTTGACGGTCAGCAACTCGTAAATGCCGGTCCGGCCCAGATAACCGGTGTGGCCGCAGTGGCCGCATCCGACCGCGCGCCAGCCGCCCACCGTCGTATCCGCCTCTTTGCAATGCGGGCAGAGCTTGCGCACCAGTCGCTGGCCGAGTACGCCGAGCAAGGACGATGACAGCAGAAACGGCTCGATGCCCATATCGATCAATCGCGTGACCGCCGATGCTGCGTCGTTGGTATGCAGCGTGGCGAGCACGAGGTGGCCGGTCAGCGACGCCTGCACCGCGATCTGCGCGGTTTCCAGATCACGGATCTCGCCGATCATCACGATATCCGGGTCCTGCCGCAAAATCGCGCGTAAAGCCTTGGCGAACGTCATGTCGATCTTCGCATTGACCTGCGTCTGCCCGATGCCCTCAATGTCGTACTCGATCGGGTCTTCGACCGTCATGATGTTGGTCGTGTTTTTATCGAGCCGGCGGATCGCCGCATACAGCGTGGTCGACTTGCCCGAGCCGGTCGGGCCGGTCACCAGAATGATTCCGTGCGGCTGGTGAATCAGTTTGTCGAAACCCGCGAGCGTGCCCTCGGCCATGCCAAGGTTGGTCAGCTCGAGCTTCGACAAATCCTTTTCGAGCAGACGCAGCACGACTCGCTCGCCATGGCCGGTCGGAAGGGTTGACACGCGCACGTCCACCGCCCGGCCCCCGACGCGTAAAGTGATTCTGCCGTCCTGCGGCAGGCGCTTCTCGGCAATATCGAGCGCGGCCATGATCTTGATGCGCGAGACCAGCGCCGCGTGCAGCGCGCGCTTCGGCCGCACGATGTCGCGCAAGGTGCCGTCGACCCTGAAGCGCACCAGCGAATACGATTCGAATGCTTCGATGTGGATGTCGGAGGCGCCGTCGCGCGCGGCCTGCGTCAGCAGCGCGTTGATCATGCGGATGATCGGCGCGTCGTCCTCGGTCTCGAGCAGGTCCTCTACGTCCGGGACCTCCTGCATCATCCGCGTGATATCGAACTCACCTTCAATATCGCCGACGATCTGCTGCGCCGATCCGCCCTGATCGCCGTAGGTTTGCGAGATTGCCGCCACCAGCTTGCCCGGCTCGACGACAATCGGCTTGACCTTGCCGGGAAATACGCGGATCACTTCGTTCAGCGCGGCAAGCGGCGTGGCGTCGCTGATCCAGACTTCGGCATCACGCTCGGACTTCGGCACCAGCAGGATCGCGTTATCGCGCGCGAAGGCGTAGGGGACGAGGCGGTTGGCGGTAATCATTCGCGCTAGGGTGTCACGATGATCGGATCGAATCCCATCGCCTTTAACTTCGCAATGGCGTCGGCAACGCTTTGCGTCGCCGGATCGACCGTTACTCGCACCCGCACGACGTCCTCGCCACCCTTGGTGCGCACACTTTCCCAGTAGGCGTCCATTCCGGCCGCGCGCAACTGGCGCTGCAGGTCGCGGCCGCGTGGAATGTCGTTGACGGCGGCGACTTGCAGCAACTGCGTCGCGCCCGCGGATGCCGCGCCCGGACGCGCGGCAA
>CAZKNV010000527.1:0-1604 GCA_964554145.1 uncultured Burkholderiaceae bacterium | reverse complement strand
GTTGGCGCGGTGCGCCTCGACCGTCTTGATTGAAATGCCGAGATCATCGGCAATCTGCTTGTTCAGCCGGCCGGCGACGATGCGCTCGAGTACCTGTTGCTCGCGCGGCGTCAGCTTGCCCAGCAACGCCTCGCTCATTCGTTGTCGCTCGCTTTGCGATGCGCGCGTGCGCGCTTCGTTCAGCATGCGCTCGACCAGCGCCTTGAGCGCCGCCTGATCGAATGGCTTTTCGATGAAGTCGACAGCGCCTTTTTTCATCGTCGATACTGCCATCGGCACATCACCATGGCCGGTGATGAAGATGATCGGCAACTGCGACTTGCGCTTGATCAACTCCTCCTGCAGCTCGAGACCACTCATCCCCGGCATGCGCACGTCGAAAATCGCGACAGCGATCGCGGCGGCATCGTGGCTCGCCAGAAACTTTTCCGCGCTGTCGAATCCGATCACTCGATAGCGACTCGCTTCGAGCAGCCACTGCACCGAATCGCGCACCGCGTCGTCGTCGTCGACGACATACACCACACCCATCGTTTCCGGACTGTCGTTCATTTTCTGGCTCTTTCGACTTCATCTCTGGCTTCGTCAGCGCCAGCCAGCGGCAGCGTGAACATGAAGATCGTTCCGCCGTCCGGGTTGGGCTCGACCGCCAGCCGGCCGTGATGAAACTCGACGATCGAGCGGCAAATGTTGAGCCCCATTCCCATCCCTTCGGACTTTGTGCTGAAAAATGGTTGGAACAGGTTGGCGAGCTGATGTTCCGAAAGGCCCGAGCCGCGATCGATTACGGAAAACTCGGCCATATCGTCCTGTCGTCGGACGATCAGATCGATTCTGCGTATGGTCGCCTCGTCCATCGCGTCGACGGCGTTCTTCAGAAGATTCAACAGCAGCTGTTCGATCAGGATCGGATCGACATCGAGCGGCGGTAAGTTGGGCTCGACATCGGTGTGAATTACGATGCCTTTCTTCGCGGCCTCGATATCGGCAAATCCGATCGCGTCTTCGACGATGCGTGCGACATCGGTCGGCCGCCGCCTGGGCTCCGAGCGCTTAACGAATTCGCGAATGCGTCGAATGATGTGGCCGGCGCGCTGCGCCTGGCCGGCCGTTTTTTCCAGCGCGGGCAACAATTCATCATTCGACATGCCGCCGTCTTTCATGCGCGACACGGCGCCGAGGCTGTAATTGCTGATTGCGGTGAGCGGTTGATTCAGCTCGTGCGCCAGCGACGACGCCATTTCGCCCATCGTCATCAAGCGCGACGTGAGCTCGACCTTGCCTTGCTGCTGCCGCATGATGGCTTCGGTTGCCTTGCGCTCGGTGATGTCGGTGGCAATCTGCAGCCGAACATCGCGGCCGTCGACCCAGCGTACGTCCCGCGTGCGCACGTCGAACCAGCGTGCAACCTCGGCATCGAACGCTTCACCCGCAACGGCGAAAGACGGCAGCGCGGAGCGCAGCCGCCGATGCCCTGCCGGCGTCGATCCGTAGAGGTCGCGATAGCTGCGATTGGCAAATAGTAATTCGTCACCGCGGTCGTCGGCGACCACCGAGACCGCAGCGTCCAGCGATTCGAGCACCGTCGTAAAACGCTCGTGCGC
>CAZKNV010000526.1:0-1610 GCA_964554145.1 uncultured Burkholderiaceae bacterium | reverse complement strand
GCTCAACTGGCAATTGTCGATCCCGACGGTCAATTCGGCCAAGCGACGAACCGTGTTCAAGGATCGCGCGTCGTGGGAAGACGCGGAGTAGGCGCTACTTGATCCGCTGCGCCAGTTTCTTGCGAAAGGCGCGCTCGCGCTTGAGGTGCCATTCCCGGCTCATGGCCTCGCGCTTGGTCGCAAACGATTCCGCATGCAGCAACACCCAGGCGCGGCCGCGCGTCGTGCGCGCGCCTTTTCCGGCATTGTGCTGTTTGAGGCGGCGCTGCACGTCATTGGTCCACCCGACATAGGTCAGGGTGCGATCCTTGTGGCGGCAGCCGAGCACGTAGACGAAGCAGTCCATGCCCGCAGTCTAGAGCATCCTGCAATTAGGTTGACGCATATCCGGCGTTTCGTAGGTAGTTTGCGCACTCCTTTGGCGTGAAGCTGTCAAGAAGCTGGCCGATGGCGGTAGAAACGGCATCGACGGTTCTTGCTGCGGCTTTGCGCAGCAGTGTCTTGAGCTTGGCAAAGACCTGCTCGATCGGGTTCAGGTCGGGGGAGTATTTGGGCAGGAACAGTAGCCGGGCCCCAACGGCTCGGATCGCGTTGCGGACGGCCTTGCCCTTGTGGCTGCCAAGATTGTCGAGGATGACGATGTCGCCTGGCTTGAGGGTCGGAACGAGAACCCGTTCGACATAGACGAGGAACGACTCGCCGTTGATCGGTCCATCGAATAGCCAGGGAGCATCGATGCGGTCATGGCGTAACGCTGCCAGGAAGGTGCTCGTGTTCCAATGGCCATGCGGGATCTTATCGACGAGCCGCTCGCCGCGCCGTGCCCAGCCATGGCTGCGCGTCATGTTGGTCTTGGTCCAGGTTTCATCGATGAAGATCAGCCGGTTGGGATCGACGCGGCCTTGATATTTGCGCCATTGCGCGCGGCGGCGGCTGACGTCCGGACGATCCTGCTCGCGCGCCACCAGCGTCTTTTTTTGTGTGTCATCCCCTCGCGCCGCAAGAAGCGGCTCAGCATCGAGGTGTCGGCCGTCACGCCGCGTTCGCTCAAAAGGCGATAGCCGAGCGCTTCCAGCGTGATATCGGGCTTTTCCTTGAGAACGGCATCAATGAAGTCGCGATGCGGCTTGAGTTTGGACGGGCGATGACCGCCGGTGCCGACCGGCGCACGCTGGCCCGTGTCCTCATACCGTTGCAGCCATTTGACAGCGGCAGATTCGCACACGCCGAACCGCCGCGCTGCCGCACGACGGCTCATCCCCTCTTTCTCGACCGCGTCGATCACCCGGTCCCGCAAGTCCTGCGAATAAGCTCCAGCCATCTCTGCTGGCCTCCTGCTCCAGCCAGCAGGTTGAATCAAATCCGCCGCGATTCGGGAATCCCTCCTGATTCCGCCTAAAGACAGAATGCTCTAGATTGGAAAACTTAACCGCTCTTAGCGGACGCCCGACCAACGGCTTTCGAACGAGCCTGTCGGCACCACGGGCTGCGCGCCGGTGAGGAGCGCGCCATTGCTCGCCGCGGGCGGCGCCGAGAATGCGGTACGCATCTCGCTGCGCGACGCGTCGTCGGCAACCTCGGGTCTGGCGGCGCTGGCGGTGCGCTGCCGT
>CAZKNV010000525.1:0-1615 GCA_964554145.1 uncultured Burkholderiaceae bacterium | reverse complement strand
CATGCAGTTGCGCCACTTGCAGCTGCCGGTCGGCCAGATCGATGCCGGTGACGGTTGCGTTCGTCAGAGCCATCGCTTCGGTCAAAACACCGCCGCCGCACCCGACGTCGAGCACACGTTTGCCGGATAGCGAAGCAAGCCCGTCGATCCAGGCGAGCCGCGCCGGATTCATGTCGTGCAATGGCCGCATCGGGCCTTCGCGATCCCACCACTTCGCGGCGAGCTCGCCAAACTTGTTCAGCTCGGCGCGATCGACGTTTTCGTTCATGCGCCGAATGTTACGCAACGTGGGATGCGCAAAAAAAGCCCCGCCGAAGCGGGGCTTAGGTAAGTAAGGCTGTCTTATTAACGGCTGTTTTTAGCGCTTGATGGGACGCGTTCCAACCACTTCGACTTCTACGCGGCGGTTCGGCTGCAGACACGCGATCAGTTGCGTGCGATTGCGGATTTCGCCCTTGGCCTTCGGATCCGCGCACTGCTTGACCGGGTTCGATTCGCCCTTGCCTTCGGTGTAGACGCGGTTCGGCTCGATACCTTTGCTGACCAGGTAGTCTTTAACAGCCTGCGCGCGACGTTGCGAAAGTTTCAGGTTGTAGGCATCGCTGCCGATACGGTCTGTGTAGCCGACCGCGATGATCACCTCGAGGCTGACACCGGCCAGTTTGGACACGAGGTCATCCAGCGTGGCACGGCCTTGCGGACGCAGCGTTGCACGATCGAAATCGAACAATGCATCGGCCGCGAACGTCACCTTCTCGCTGGTCGGAGCAGGCGGCGGGGGTGGTGCAGGTGGCTTCGGCGGTGCCGGTGGTGCGGGCGGCGGTGGCGGCGGTGGAGGCGGCTCGCACACTTCCTTCGGCATCAGTGCCTTATCGCACACGCAACCGACCGGAAATGGACTGCCTTCGACCTTGGTGGCTTTGGCGCGATCGATGCTCCAGAAGCCGGTTCGCCAGCATAGGCCGAACGGGTTCATGACGACGACGCCGCGTGCATCGATTACGTACGGGCTCTCGCGCGGTTCGACGATCTTGATGTCCTTCTGCTGGGCTAAAGCTAAGCCCGAGACGGTCATCAGCGCCGAGGCAACGAGGCCCAGCTTGATGGATTTATTCATGGTGCTCCTCACTCGAGATTCGGAATTGTTTGAAACTGAACGCCCGGTGCGCAACCGGACGATCCATACAAGCCACGCGTCGTTCGGTGGTTGCTTGGGCTAGCGCGCTTGGTTACGTGCTTGCCGAAACAGCCCCGCTCGTTAGCAAGACCTGTCGGCAACGATTCTGCCATGCGAGCACCCTCGCCATCAGGGTCTTTTCGATCAAGCCATCACTATCTGCAAGCACCTGTCGCTTGTGCACAACAGGCTTGCCTGCGATCCACACGTCGCTGACCTGCTCGCGACCTGCTGCGTAGGCAATTTGCGACACGGCGTCATAGACCGGCTGCGTTTCGACGGCCGAAAGATCGAAGGCTACGAGGTCGGCTTCCTTGCCGACTTCGATCGAGCCGATGCGCCGGTCGAGCCCGAGCGCGCATGCGCCACCCAGAGTCGCGCTCTCAAGTGCGGCCGGCGCGCCAAATGCGCTCGCATCGTGCGCAACGCCCTTGGCAA
>CAZKNV010000524.1:0-1627 GCA_964554145.1 uncultured Burkholderiaceae bacterium | reverse complement strand
TCCGAATGGTTCGCGCGAAAGTTGGAAATTCTTCTGTAGCCGGCACCGGTCGACGCGGCCCGCCGCAGACGCAACCGTATGCCGCGCTTGCGGTACGTATGCTTTGGAGTGAGCGCCCGGGCATCGCCATTGCATCGGGCACCGATGTTGCTTCGGAAGAGAAAATCGTGCGCATTGCCTACGTCACCGAGACTTATCCGCCAGAAATCAACGGTGTCGCCCTGACGGTCGACCGTTTTGTGCGCGGCCTGCGCTCCCGCGGCCACGCAATCGATCTGGTGCGGCCGCGCCAATCGCACGAACCCGAGTGCGACAGCCGCACCGAGTGGCGCTCACCGGGAATCCCGATTCCGATGTACCGCGACCTGCGTATCGGTCTGCCGCTGGTTGCGCGCCTGCGCAAGCGCTGGAAAGAGTCAAGGCCGCAACTTGTGCATGTCGCTACCGAGGGCCCGCTTGGATGGGCCGCGATTCGGGCGGCTCGCGCGAGCGGGGTACCGGTGACTTCAGATTTCCGCACCAATTTTGACCAGTACAGCGAGCACTATGGCTTCGGCTGGCTGCGCAGCGTCGTCGGCGCCTACTTGAAGCACTTTCACAATTCAACCGATCGAACGTTCGTGCCGACGCCGGCAGTACGCAGGGCGCTGACGGAGCAGGGCTTCGAACGCACCGAAGTGGTCGGGCGTGGCGTCGATGCCGAGAGCTTTTCGCCGCTGCACGCAAGTGCGGCCCTGCGCGCCCGCTGGGGTGCCGATGAAAACACGCCGGTGTTGCTGTACGTCGGACGGCTCGCCGCGGAAAAAAATGTGCCGCTGGCGTTCAGTGCGTTCGAAGCGGTGCGGGCGCGTATCCCCGCAGCGCGTTTCGTGGTGGTCGGCGATGGTCCGTTGCGCAAGAAGCTGGCACGCGAGCATCCAGACGCGATCTTTACGGGGCCGCAGCGCGGCGCGGCGCTGGCAGAGCACTACGCCTCGGCCGACATTTTCCTGTTTCCGAGTCTGACCGAGACCTTCGGCAACGTCACGCTCGAAGCGCTCGCCTCCGGTTTGCTCGTGGTGGCGTTTAGATCGGGTGCGGCAGCGGTGCATATCGACGACTGCACCAGCGGCATTTTGGTCGAGCCGGCCGACTCGCAGGGATTTATCGCGGGCGCGTGTGCGCTCGCGCACCAGTTTCGCTGGCTTGGCTTAATGCGCGCGGGTGCGCGCCGCGCGGGTCTGGCAGCCAACTGGGATTCAGCCATCAATCGATTCGAGTTCTGTTTATCGGACGCAGTGCATGCAATCGAAGCACCTATTGCTGGATCGTGCCCTGCGTAACGCGCGGCGTGACGTGTGGGTCGAGCGCGACCTCGTCTGGGCACAATGGCTGCATCGCGTGGCGCGGTACCAGACGCCCGTCAAGGCGCTGGTCATCGTCAGCAAGCTGGGCGACGGCCTGTTCTGGTATGTGCTGATCGCCGCGCTTGCGCTGGTCGGCGGCACCCATGGCCGCGACGTGGCGGCGCAGATGGTACTCGCAGGCTTGCTTAATCTGCCGCTTTACTTCTGGTTGAAACACTCGATCGGACGGCCGCGGCCGTTCGTTGCATGCCCGGATATTCGGGCGTGCGTGCGCGCGCTCG
>CAZKNV010000523.1:0-1635 GCA_964554145.1 uncultured Burkholderiaceae bacterium | reverse complement strand
CGCGCGCGCGGTCTTGACGCCGTGGCTCAAAAACTATCTGCGGCGCGAAAAGGCGTTGCAGTCGCACGCCAGAGCCGATCCCGCACGCTGCGTACCCGGCCTGGAGTGCCTGACGGTGTGCGGGCTGCGCGACGGCATTGCATCGATAGGTCAGTTTTGCATTGACACCCGGCTCGCGTTCGCGGTCAAGGGCGACATGAAGAAAGGGCTGTTCTTCAGGGGCAGTGAAAGCCTGCCGTTCGGCAGTGCGATCCGGCCGGTCGCGGAACTGGCCGACTATCTGTTGACCGGCCGCATGCCGGATCTCACCCCCGCAATGGCAGCGGACTGATCGGCGAGCTCGAAAGCTCCACCTGCGAGTCGGGCGTCATGCCGCTTTCTCCTTCCGCTGCCCGAGCTTGAGCGCAACATACTCGCCCACGAGGATCGCAGCCGGGTAGAGCACCTCCTCCTCGGTTTGCGCACTCGGTTTGCGCATGGAGGATCAATGCGTCCGCCAATCGCGCATACCCGTCCTGGCCCTCGTGTCGCGCGGTGGCGCGCAAGCGCTCGAGTGCAGCGACGATCTGCCTGTGCTCCATCAACATGCTCGGCAGCTCAGCCTTGAGCCGCCGGATTGATACAGATCAAAGCCGACGCGATGCCGCCCTCGCGCCAGGCCGCCCGGCTGGATGCTCGAAGACCCCGGTTAAGTCGCGGTGGTAATGATGCTCTGAGGGGCGACAGGCGCAACCGCATGGCGCTCCCATCGGCCACGCGCAGAAAAGACAGGGCGAGGGGGACTACGCCCAAGGCAGCGGGTTGCGCGTTAATGCGACCGCGACGATATAGGCAAACACCGCCTGGGCCGCGATCCACGCGGTTATGCGAGCGCTTTTCGTCTTGCCGCGCTTCAACGCCACCATGCCGAGCGCGATGTAAATCACAAGCCCGATGACTTTCGCCGTGAGCCACGGTGCGACCAACGGATACTGCCGGATCATGACAGCCATCGCGATCGCGCTCGTCAGCAATAGCGTGTCGACGACATGCGGCACAATTTTCACCCAGCGCTGCTGAAGAAGCGCCGAGCCGCGCATCATCCATACGCCGCGCACGACGAAGAGCGCGTAACTGACGGCGACACAGCTTACATGCGTGAATTTTAGCGCGGCGTAATCCATCGAAGCTGCCGCTTCGGTCATCCGGGCTTGCCGTCGAGCCGCGGCCGCGATAGCACTGGCCAGTAACGTACCGCGTACAGACCGAACGCCGCGGCCCAGAGCAATCCCGATAGCTGAACGCTCGCAGGATAGAGTCCAGGCCACGGCATGCCACCGAACACGCGAACGACCGCCGCGACTTGCACCAGCAGGTACGACGTGAGATCGAAGCCGTCCGCTTCGAGCGGACGCCCGGTATGGCCGCGCGCCGTACGGGTCATCATTCCTAGCGTCAAACCGCCAATCGCGCCTACGGCGAGCGCATGGGTGGCATACGATCCGGCCAGCAGTTCCAGTGCAGACAGACCGCGCAGCGCGAGGTGCACGACTATCCACGCGTAGGCTGCATGCAGTATCCACACCAGCGGGGTTGCAAGAGTGCGCCACGGCTTCCACAGATACAGGCGCACACCATGCGCCAGCGCGCTGATCA
>CAZKNV010000522.1:0-1636 GCA_964554145.1 uncultured Burkholderiaceae bacterium | reverse complement strand
TTCAAACGGGCGATGCAGTCGATGCCGTCCTTCCGAAATCTCACGCACGCTTACGTCCAGGCGTTTCTGGAGCAGATCATGGTATCGGTAGCGTGCAACGGAGCGCACAGCCTCAAGGAACGGCTGGCGCGCTGGCTGCTCATGATGCGAGACCGCGGCGACGATGACGTACTGCAGATCACCCATAACCTGCTTGCCGAAATGCTGGGTGTCCAGAGGCCAACCATCACGAATGTAGTCCAGGAATTGGAACGTGCAGGTTTGATTGAGCGCGGTCGCCGGCAAGTCACGATACTCAATCGGCAGAGCCTCTCAGCGGCGTCTTGTGAATGCTATCAGCTGGTGCGCACGCGCATGGCACATTACCTTCCCAAAACCTACCCGCACGAAATGGATTTTCACTGATTCGGTAATGTACATTACCGACAACACACGCCCGACTCGCTCATAATCAGGACTGGCGGACGGCTGACGTGGGCTCTCAAGCAAGATCGTATTCTTGCGGTCGAGACGATGAGTCCCATTGTCGGAAGGTGCCGGGAGCAATTGCTATGCGCCAAGTCGACCCACTGGATATATTGGAAACGATCCGCGAAGGCCTGCTCGTGCTCGAGCCCGACCTCACGATCCGGTTTGCGAACCGTTCCTTCTGCAGCACATTCGCGGTTGCGCCAGAGGATACGGTTGGCCAGAAGCTCTATGGGCTCGGCAGCGGACAGTGGGATATTCCCAAGCTCCGCAGCGCGCTCGAAATGATCGTTTCCGGCCACACCACCATCGAAGCGTTTGAAGTCGACCACGTGTTCCCGTCAATTGGCCGGCGGGTGATGGTGCTCAATGCACGCATTGTTTATCGGCCCGGCGACAACATCCAGCAAATCCTGCTGGCGATCGACGACATCACCGAGCGCGTAAGGCTCGAACGCGAGCGATCGGCCGCGCACGAGCGTGTCGTAGTGCTGATGCAAGAGCTGGTCCACCGCGTCAAAAACAACCTTCAGCTCATCGCGTCCATGATCGCGATCGAAATCCACAGGCACAAGAGCAGCGAGGGCAAGGCGGCGCTCGAGAGAGTCTCGCATCGCATCCACGCCCTGGGTACGCTCTATTCCAAGCTGCAGGCAGCCGACACGGTCGAAGCGATCGATGCGGCAACCTATTTGGACGAGTTGTGCCACGATCTGGTCGCATCGGTAAATAACGGCGACACGGCGGTTTCACTCAAGACCGACATCGAAAGCGCGCTTCTGCCGACCGGTCAAGCGATTCCAATCGGCATCATTGTGAACGAGTTGGTGACCAATGCCATCAAGTATGCGTTTGCGCCCAACACAAAGGGCGCGGTCCTGGTGTCGTTCAAGCGTGAGGGTGGGAGGCTCTGCCTGACGGTCGCCGATGACGGCAAGGGAGTCGATCCTCAACGCACCGATTCCGGCCTCGGTGGCCGGCTGGTCGAGGGCTTCGCTCTACAACTCGGCGGCCAACTCGAACGGGAGAGTGGCATCCAGGGTACGACGGTGCGCCTGATATTGCCGCGGCCTGAAGGCTCGTAAGGGTAGGCGGGCGCGATGGGAGCCCGGTGCGTCTCTTCCGTCTGCTACTGGCCCAGAGCTGACGAATTGACCTACTTAAACAA
>CAZKNV010000521.1:0-1643 GCA_964554145.1 uncultured Burkholderiaceae bacterium | reverse complement strand
GCAAGAGCGCGATCGGCATTCCAGCGCCAGCGTCCGTCCCCGAGTTCCTCGTCAAAGTGATCGGCGAGCGATACAAACTCGACCTCGTATCCGCGCCTTACCGCGGTAGCGCGCCGATGATCGGCGACATGCTCGGCAACCAGATTCCGGCCGGCATCGGATCGGTGCCCGACTTCATCGAGAATCACACTGCAGGCAAGCTGCGCGTCGTCGCCGTGCTCGGCGGCACACGCCAGGCCGCACTGCCCGATGTGCCGACGTTCGCGGAGCTCGGCCTCGCGGAATTCGAGGACGTGCCGTACTACGGCTTCTTCGCTCCCACCGGTACGCCGCAAGCGGCGGTTGATCAATTCTCCGCGGCGTTATCGAAAGTGATCGCGCAGACCGATGTGCGCGAGCGGCTCACACGATTGGGATTGGCGGTGCAGTTCATGCCGCAAGCGCAACTCGCGGCTCGCGAGCGTGCGTACGCGCAGACGTGGGCGCAGATCATCAAAAAGAGCGGGTTTCAGCCGCAGTGAAGGTCTGCTCGACTGCGCAAACCGAGACGCCGAATCTCGCGCTTGCCGATCTGCCGCTTTTTTTGCGCGAACATTGGCAGCGACTCGCGACGACCGCGCACTGACCAATCCGAAGGAAGAGCGACCCACTTTCGCTTCTTCACGTCCCATCGCGGTTCGTAGTAAACCGACGAGCGCGTCTTGCCCGCAGTACGAATGGCGTTCTCGGGCAGCGGCGCATAGGTCACGCAATACCAAACGCCGTCAATACGCTCCAGCATCGTTTTCGCGTCAATGCGGCGCTGTTCGGCAGCACGTTCACGATCCTGCACTTCTTTTGCAAGCCGCAACCGCTGCAATTCGCGCCGCCGCTCGTCGTTGACCATTAGGAGGCCAGTCTCCGGATGAACAAACAGAGGCGCATGCGCTTCGCGCAGCGGTTTCCACTCGGTCGGATACCAGCGATCGAGGACCTCGATGCCAGCGGGTCCCGTCTGCGTTACCCAGGCAACATAGTGATCGATGTGCGCAAAGATATGCGCCTGGACCGCGTTGCGGCGGTCGATGTGACGGCACAACTCCGAGTGCACATCGTTCCAGTGCCGGCCCGCTTGCTTCAGCAGGTAGCGCTTCAGCGGTGCAAGGTTTTCGTTGAGCCACTTGCTCATCCGATAGCCGCGCTTCATCCCGATCCGATTCGGACCGTCCGGGTTATCGCGATACTTGCGGCCGTCGCGAGCGTATCCGCCACCCCTGCGGGGACGCTCGACGATGACCTTGAACATGTCAGCACGCACGACGCCCTCTATTTCGGGATCGCGCGGGCGAACGCAAATCGCGTCCGCGCTTTGGACACTTGCCCACTTTCAACTCCTTAGGTACGCCCATGGCGCACCAACAAAAAGCCCCGGCGAACGAACTCAGCCGGGGCTTAGGAGCCTCGGCGCGGAATGGCGAAACCGACCTTCCGCGCCAGGTGGGCGGAAGGTCAACGCGTCATGAACATTCGTGTCATTTCACTTCCAAAAAAAAGTATGGACGTTTCTCAATTTGCGAAAACGCACCGGACTCAAGCCGGCGTCATTAATAATGAAAGGCAAGCCCGATCGGTGAGGGGCGCATATTAATAAAACCTGCACTTCG
>CAZKNV010000520.1:0-1645 GCA_964554145.1 uncultured Burkholderiaceae bacterium | reverse complement strand
CTCGGCACGCCGGCGCCCGCGCGCGCCATCACCTTGCCCATGATCCACAAGTACACGCCGGTGCGCTCGGGCCGCTTCGGCGCATTGCTTTCGGCCACCAGCACATCGCCGTTGGGAAGCACATAGACCCAGCGCGGATGATCGAGCCCGCTTACGAATGCGACAACGCGCGTTCCGGGTGCAGCCGCCGGTGTCCCGCCGCTGGGCCAACCCACGGCGGGAGCGATATGGACAGTTGGAATGAGCGGACTACTGGGTTCGGGCAGCCGTGGACTCGGACCGACGCCGACCGTCACCGGTTCGCTGGCCGGCCGCGCGCATGACGAAAGAATCAGCGCTGCCATGAGCAACGATGCAAGCCGTATTGGGTTCATACGTATTCCCGGGGAGTGATGGTCGCTCCGAAGCAGTCAGCGTGCCTGTTTGTGACTACAAGAGAGTCGCCAGATAGGCTGCCATGTCGCGCGCATCTCGCTCGGTGACGCCAAGGTTCGGCATCGCAGTCAGCGGATCGATGCTCTGCGGATTGCGCAACCAGCGAATCATCTGCTCCGGCGTGTTAGCGACCTCGCCGGCGAGCAATTGCCGCCGCGCGATACCTGCGAGCGGCGGGCCGACATGGACGTCTGATCCGGTGATGCCGGGAATTCGATGGCATCCGTTGCATGCATATTGCGAGATCGCCAGGCGGCCGCGCGCAGCATCACCGATCACATCGGCAGCTGGCACGATCTTATCCAATTCGCACCGTTGCCCGCGTTGTCGCGCCATCATGGCTCGATACTCGGGCGGAGAAAGCTGCGGCAGCCGTTCAATGAATACGACCAGTGCCCAGATGTCTGCGTCGGACAACCGGAAGCGCCAGGCAGGCATGCCGCTCATCGTGATGCCGTTGCGCGTTATCAAGTACAGCTCGCGCGTATTCCAGCGGCTCGGCGCGTTCATCAGCGGTCCCGGGATCGGCTGCATGCCGAGCGCGATGTCGTTCTGCGCGACACCGGGACCGCCGTGGCACTGTTCGCAGCGATCCTGATAACACGCCGCACCGCGTTCGAACAATCCAGGCGCGGTCAGCGGCGGCGGTTCGATATCGCTCGCCCGGAATTGCACCGACCGTTGCATCGTGTATTCGAGCAGCGAGTAGACAAACTGCGTGTGCGGCGAACTGGCAGCGGTGTTATAGACGCCGCTCCATACGAAGACTGTTGCACTCGCCGCCGCCATTGCGAGCAGCGCAAATACCGTTGCAAGAATTATCTTGGTTCGGCGCGGAGGCATGACGCTATATCGGAAACATTATTTCGAAGGGCTGGGTGACTGAGCTTTCGCTATCAGCTCGGAACACGGCCGCCCTTTATCGCCGCCGACATCGATCAAGCGCAGCAATGCCACCAGCGGGTTGATAAGGGCCAGTAACACGGCGGCGCCGCCGCGCAGATACACCGAATTGTCGGGGCGAATGTTCGGGTCAGCAAAGCTGCCGGTGATATGAACCGGCACCGGCGCACTGAACAAGCTGAAGCCGGTAGACACCGGCTTCAGCACCAAATCGAGCGTGCGGTCGGCAACGTCGATCGAGCCTTCGATTGCAACCGTCACGCGCGGGGTGTCGATGATGAAGACTTGCGTGTTCAGCGTGCCGTTT
>CAZKNV010000519.1:0-1654 GCA_964554145.1 uncultured Burkholderiaceae bacterium | reverse complement strand
CGTGCACGTCACCCCGCGGTGTCGCCCAATGCTTGCTCACCGCTTGAAGTGCAATTGCGGACACGGGTCGGGGTCGTTTGCCCTGGAGTCTGACGGATGTGAACCCGGCTGCGCCTCGATCGCAGCGCAGCCTGGTGGATCGTAACAAAGGGCAACGTTGGCGATGCCCTGGCAGGCGTCCTAAGACTTCTTGGAAGATGATTTTCTGGAGGACGATTTCCCACTCGAAGACTTTCTTCGGCACCCTGCCTCCGGCTCGACGCGCCTCTACAGTCCGATCGCAATCGCCTGCTTCTTGCTCGTTACCTTCTTGCCTGAACCGCTCTTTAGCGTGCCTTTCTTGCGTTCACGCATCGTCTTCTCAACCTTATCCGATGCTTTTTTTTCCATACTTCCGGCGCGTCGAAGATCAGCCATCCGCCGCCAACGTCGTTTCCACTGAAACCCAATTTATCGCGGAAAAGGCGCGCAGGTCGTCGGCCTGCGACGAGTAGAACATTGCATGCATCCCTCGAATCATCGTCATCTCCTCGAGGACTTCGTGCCGGCCGATCGCCCGCTGCACGCGCGCGTGAATATGCAGTAGGCGCTTGCCCCGGTTCACTTCTACACTCGAAGGCAGAGTCCGGAATCGTTGATCCGCGCGAAAAGCGGAAGCTGATTCAGGCCGGGAGGTGTCGATGGCCGACGTGTTTGTCAGCTATGCGCGCGAAGACAAGTCGCGCGCCGCCGAGATCGTGCGTTTGCTCGAAGATTATGGCTGGGACGTTTTCTGGGACCAGGAAACGCGCGCGGGTACGCATTGGCCGAAGGTGCTCGAAGAAGAGCTCAACAAGGCGCGCTGTCTGGTGGCGCTCTGGACCACGACTTCGATCGCCAGCCGCTGGGTGCGCATCGAGTCCTACGAGGCGTTACAGACCGAAAAACTGGTGCCGGTGCTGCTCGATGAAGTTCGGCCTCCGCTTGAGTTCCGGCAGACACACACGTTCGACCTGGTCGGCTGGAGCGGCGACCGCGACGATGCGCGACTGGAGCATCTTCTGGCCGATCTGACAGCGCTTGCTAAAGCCCCCAGCCCGCACGGCGGTGCGTCACGCCGGGTCCAGCTCGTCGTCCCAACCACGCTTCGGCGAGAAATGCCCGCTGCGACGGCGCCGACCGCGATGAGTGCGGCGCATGGCGTGCCGGATGCGCAACCCGCAACGATCGCTCCGATGGCGGCGGACGTTCGCCACGTAGCATCGTCGTCGCCGCCGATCGCAGGATCGGCGATCGCTCCGTCGCGCGCTCTGATGCTGGGTCTTGGTGTCATCGCGGCGGTGGGTGTCGCCGCTTGGCTGTTCAGCGCGAGGGAACCCTCGCCCGAGCCGGCCGTAACGGGCGCGCCGACTCCGGCTGCACCGTCGGTCGACATTGCCGCGCCGGCGCCGCCTACTCCGCAGCCGGCGCCCATCGATCCGCTCCCCGCCAAGACAGCCGCGATCGTGCCAGCCCCCGAGCCTTCGAAGCCGGTATCCAAACCGGCGCAGAAGTTGCCGCCCCCGCGTTGCCTGACAATCGCGGAGAAGTTTCAGCAGACCGGCCAGCTAACGGCGGCCGAGCGCGACTTTCTTCGTAGCAAGGAGTGTCAATCATGAAAGCGTCGATGATCGCC
>CAZKNV010000518.1:0-1659 GCA_964554145.1 uncultured Burkholderiaceae bacterium | reverse complement strand
GGCGTGCAGCAACCCGAGATCAAGGAGCGCCTGAAAACGCAGGTCGATCAGGCGATCGCGGCCGGCGTCTTCGGTGCGCCGACGATCATCGTCGATGGCGAAGTGTTTTGGGGCAACGACCGATTGCCGCACATTGAACGGTGGCTTGCGCAGGGGCCGTTTTGACGCTCACTGCAGGCTGACCGCGAATGCCGGAGAGCCTGCAGTTTCTCGATGCGACGCTGCTGTCGCGCATCCAGTTCGGCTTCACGATCACTTTCCACATCCTGTTCCCTTCGCTGTCGATCGGCCTGGCGGGCTTTCTGGTGGTGCTCGAAACGCTGTGGCTGAAAACCGGCGAAGAACGTTACTGGCGGCTGCTCCGCTTCTGGACCACGGTATTCGCGCTCTCGTTCGGCATGGGCGTGGTTTCTGGCATCGTGCTGTCGTACCAGTTCGGCACCAACTGGAGCGGCTTGATGGCCAAGGCGGGCCAGATCATGGGCCCGTTGCTGACCTATGAAACGCTGACCGCGTTCTTTCTCGAAGCGAGCTTCCTCGGCGTTCTGCTGTTCGGCTGGAAACGGGTCTCGCGGCGCATGCACTTTTTTTCGACCTGCATGGTTGCGCTCGGCACCTGCATCTCGGCGTTCTGGATCATGGCATCCAACAGCTGGATGCAAACGCCCGCCGGCTACACCATTCGCGACGGCGTGTTTTACCCGGCCGACTGGTGGGCGATCGTCTTTAACCCGTCGTTCGTGGTGCGCTTCATCCACATGATGATGGCTGCGTATATGGCCACCGCGTTCGTCGTCGCGGGTGCGGCGGCGTGGTATCTGCTGAAGGAGCGCTTCGTGCCGCTGGCCCGGCCGATGCTCGCGTTGGCGCTGCTGATGATCGTGCCGCTCGCACCGCTGCAAATTTTCGTCGGCGATGCGGTCGGGCTGGTCATCGCCGAGCACCAGCCTGCGAAATTGGCGGCGATGGAAGCGCAGTGGGAAACGGAAGTGATGCCGCTGCGGCTGTTCGCGTGGCCCGACCAGGACGAAGGCCGCAATCTTTATGAGATCGGCATTCCGCAACTCGGCAGCCTGATCACGCAGCACTCACTGCATGTGCCGGTCAAGGGCCTGCTCGAATTCCCGCCGGAGGATCGGCCTTATGCGGCGATCGTGTTCTGGACGTTCCGCGTGATGGTCGGCATCGGTTTGCTGATGCTGGCGATCGCACTGGCAGCCGTCGTTTTGTCAGTGCGCAAGCGGTTGTATTCGAGCCGATGGTTCCTGCGCGTACTGACGCTGGCGTCGCCGCTCGGCTTCGTCGCGATCCTGGCGGGCTGGTACACGGCCGAGATCGGCCGACAACCCTACGTGATCTACGGACTGCTGCGCACGGCAGACGCGGTGTCGCCGGTCGCCAGGGGCGATGTCGCGCTGTCGCTCGCCTTGTTCTTCGTTATCTATAGCGCAGTGTTCGGCGCCGGCTTCTGGTACATGTTGCGGACGATTCGCACGGGGCCGGTCGAAGTGGCGCTGCCCGAAGTACCAGTGCTCGGCAACCGCCCGTTGGCCGGCATGTCAGAGACGCCGGCGCGCAAATGAACGCTGCCGACGCGCTCACGCTCTTCATGGCCGGCATCGTCGCGTTTGCGGTCGGCATGTACGTATTTCTCGACGG
>CAZKNV010000517.1:0-1668 GCA_964554145.1 uncultured Burkholderiaceae bacterium | reverse complement strand
CGTCATCGCCGAGTAAGTGGCAACGCCATAGAACTCCTCGCCAAAGCGCTTTTTGAAGTCCAGATACGTCTTCTCGCCCGGGTAACCGTCGATGTTCGGATGCCAGTAGCTCACCATGCGCATGCGGTTCTCCCCGGCAGGACCGATCGCGGTCGGGGTGCCGATCACGCCGGCGTAGTAGGTGTAGAAGTTCGCGTTCAGGCCGGCATCACGCGCCGCACGCACCAGCAGGGCCAGGTCCGGACCCCAGTTGCCGGTGATCACCGTGTCGACGTTGGCGGCGCGCATCTTTGCGATATACGGAGAGAAGTCCCGTACCTGCCCGAGCGGATGCAGGTCGTCACCGACGACCTTGATGTCGGGTCGCTTGCGTGCGAGCAGTTCTTTCGCTACGCGCGAGACCTGATGGCCGTGCGAATAGTTCTGATTGATCAGGAAGACGTTTTTCACTTCCGGCCGATCCTTGATGTAGGCCGTGAGCGCTTCCATCTTCATGTCGGTGTTGGCGTCGAAACGGAAATGCCAGAAGCTGCACTTGCTGTTGGTCAGATCAGGATCGACCGCGGCGTAATTGAGGAACACGATCGATTGGTTCGGGTTGCGCTCGTTGTGCTTGTCGATCGCATCGATCAGCGCCAGTGCCGCGCCCGAGCCCTGTCCCTGCGCAACGTAGCGAATGCCCTGGTCAATCACCTGCTTGAGCGCCGTCAACGTTTCCTGCGGCGACCCCTTGTTGTCGAACGACACCATTTCGAGCTTGATGCCCGGCCCGGCCATCTGCTGCGAGTTGACCATGTCAATCGCGTACTGAAAGTGCTTTAGCAGATTGGCGCCAACGGCGGCGAACGGGCCCGACATCGGATCGATGTAAGCGATCTTGATCGTTTGCGGGGCACTGGCCGTAGGCGCGGCCTTGCTTTGCGTCAACGCGGGTGTCGAAAAAATCGCCGCAGCTGCGGCGGCGATGCAACTGATGAGGTGGCGGCGATTCATATTGGGTCTCCTGTTGTTTAGGACGTATGCAAGAAGAATACTCAAGCGCCCGAACTTCGTAAATGAGCGGCGTAAACCGTCACGCCGTCGGCAACCGATGTTCGCGAAACTGCTCGCGCAACTTCGTCTTCAGCATCTTCCCGGTCGCGCCAAGCGGAATCGCTTCGACGAACGCCACATCGTCCGGCACCTGCCATTTGGCGACTTTGCCGTCATAGTGCGCCAACAGCTCTTCGCTCGTGACCGTCGCGTTCGGCTTTCTGACGACAACCAGTAGCGGCCGCTCGTCCCACTTCGGATGTCGGACCGCGATGCAGGCTGCCATCTGTACCGCCGGATGCGATACCGCGATGTTTTCGATCTCGATCGAGCTGATCCACTCGCCGCCCGACTTGATCACGTCCTTGCTGCGGTCCGTGATTTGCATGTAGCCATCCGGGTCGATGTTCGACACATCGCCGGTCGGAAACCAGTTCTTTCGCTGTTCGTCGGTCACCAGCGGACTGCCTTCGCCGCTGTTGTAATAGTCGCGCACGACCCACGGTCCGCGCACCAGCAGATTGCCAAACGCAGTGCCGTCCCACGGCAGATCGTTGCCGTCGTCATCGACGATCTTCATATCGACGCCGAACAGTACCCTGCCCTGCCTGTACTGCACCGGCAGCCGCTGCTCGG
>CAZKNV010000516.1:0-1674 GCA_964554145.1 uncultured Burkholderiaceae bacterium | reverse complement strand
CCGCCTCGAAAAATCCGTATGCGTCATGGTTCTCAAGGGCGGTACGCGCCGTTGCTCCCTTTCGAGCGACGGCAATCGAGTCCAGCTCAAGCCACGCACCGGCGTTGTCTTCAGTGCCGTCAATGCCATCCGTATCGCACGCAAGGGCGTAAACGTTAGGCGTACCGTCGAGTTCTATTGCCAACGACAACAGAAATTCCGTACAACGCCCGCCTCGGCCTTTGGTGCCGGGCCGCAGCGTTACCGTACATTCACCGCCGGATATCAGCGCAACCGGCGGGGTAAACGGCCTGTTATGCGCACGGATCTCGCGCACCAGCGCGGCGTAGACCTTTGCCACTTCGCGCGCTTCGCCGGTCACGGTGTCGCCGAGCAGGACCGCGTCAACGCCCGCGGAATTGAATACATTGGCTGCCGCTTCGAGCGACCGGTGCGCCGTTGCGATCACGCGGTTCTCGATTCTTGCAAAGAGCGGATCGTTGGGCTTCGGCGTTTCGGCGACTTCACCGTTTGCGCCGCGTTGCAGCCAGTTCATCACGTCGACCGGCACGTCGATGTTCCAGCGCGACAGAACAGCCAGCGCGTCCTCATAAGTGCTCGGGTCTGCTGCGCATGGCCCCGATGCGATGTCGGTCGGTGCGTCGCCGGTCACGTCGGAGATGATCAACGCAAGTACGCGCGCGCCGCGTTCTGTTGCGGCGGCAGCCAAGCGGCCGCCGGCGATCTGCGACAAGTGCTTGCGCACAACATTCATCTCTCCAATCGGAGCGCCGCTGGCGAGCAGCGCAGCGGTGACGGCCTTCAAATCGCCCATCGACACTTCCGGCACCGGCAGGCTCAGCAGGCTCGAGCCGCCACCGGAAATCAAAGCCAACAGCAGATCACCGGCTTGTAACGTCGAAGCAAGCTGCAAGATTTCACGCGCTGCGCTTGCGCCGGCCGCGTCGGGCACCGGGTGCCCTGCTTCGACAACTCGAATGCGGTCGGTCGGCATGCCATGCCCGTAGCGAGTGATCACCAAGCCTTCGAGCGCGATGTCGGGCCAAGCACGCTCGACTGCCAGCGCCATGCTGGCGGCGGCCTTGCCGGCGCCAACGACAACCACGCGGCCCGGAGGCGGATCAGGCAACTGCACCGCAACGATGCGCAATGGATCGGCCGCCGCAACCGCCGCATCGAAGCTGGCGCGCATGAGTTTGACTGCGTCCATTTGCTGTCGCCCCCTCCCGAAGGGAGCGGGGCTCCCCTCGGTTACTTCAACACCCGAAACAGATTGTGATGAGCGTCGGTAAACGTCTTCAAATCCGGGCGATCTTCGATCGGAGTAGCGACGTAGCGCAACGCGTCGGATTGCAACAACGATTGATCGCGCGTGACAAGTACCTGATCGGTAGGCGACAGCCAGTACTCAGGCCCCGTTTGAAAACTCGGTACGTCGGACACGAGAACCGCCTGCATGCCGAACTCGCTTGCGAGGCGCTTCACCACCGGCATGATGTCGATGTAGCGATTCGTCGCCTGAAAAACGATCACGCCATTTTCAGCAACATGGCGGACATACAGCGCCATCGCCTCGCGCGTCACCAGATGCATCGGAATCGAGTCGCCGGCAAACGCGTCTATGCCGAGCACGTCGTACCGCTGCGGCGCCAAGCGCTCCAGACTCAAACGCCC
>CAZKNV010000515.1:0-1675 GCA_964554145.1 uncultured Burkholderiaceae bacterium | reverse complement strand
TCCTTCTTCGAAAACAGCGCATCGAGCATCGGCGTCGCGTGCTGATCGAGGTTGTCGAACACGCCCAGTTGCTCGCAACGGAGCCGCACGATGTTGGCGAACGCCGAGACGACGCCGCTTTGCCATTGACGCTCGCCGTTGGGCGGCATCGGAATCGCGAAGCCCTGTTCGTCGCGGGCGCGCGCCAGTGCATCGAGCTTCATCTTCAGCCACGCGCGATCCTCGCTGCGCATGTCCATCGACAAGGCTTTGGCGATCGCCCCGAGGCCGCGCGGCTGTTCGGCGCCGTTGACCCACACTTCGAACGGAACTGCCGGATTACCGAGCTGGCCGATGAAAATGGCGAACGATTCCTTGCGCTCCGGAATCTCGACCATGTAGGTCCACGCCAGATTGCCGTCGGCAAGATCGGGGCGGCCCGGCCACTTCAAACTTGACAGCGTCGGCTGCGGCGTCGAGTCAAGGCGCACTCGACGATCGGGATCGTCCTTCAGATCCTGCGGCTCGCGCGACTGCGAATCTTTTTTCACTTCGAGCACGGAGCCGATCACATTGTTCGGCCGATAGGTTGTAATGCCCTTCAATCCGGCGTGCCACGCTTCGAGGTACAGGCTCTTGAATTCCTCGAACGGATAATCCTCGGGCACGTTCACCGTCTTGCTAATCGCGGCGTCGATGTAGGGCTGCACTGCGGCGCTCATCTGCATGTGGTCGCGCGCAGACATCTGCATCGCGCTGACGAACGCAGGCGGCAGATCGTGTTCATCGCCGCCCATATGCCGGTACAGACGGTACGCGTAGTCCTCGACTGCGTATTCCTGCTTCGTGCCGTCTGGCATGCGCTTCTTGCGCACGTAGGTCCAAGAAAATGTGGGCTCGATGCCGCCCGACGCATTGCTCGCGAAGGCCAGCGAGATCGTTCCGGTCGGTGCGATCGATAACAGATGCGAGTTGCGGATCCCGTGCACGCGAATCTCGCTCTTCAACTGTTCCGGCAAGCGTGACGCGCAATGAGGGGCCGCGAGGAATTGATCGGCATCGAGTAATGGAAACGCGCTTTTCTCCTGCGCCAGTTCGGCCGACGCTTCGTAAGCAGCGTCGCGCATCGTGCGTGCGATGTCGGCGGCCATATCGCGGCCCGCATCGCTGTCATAGCGCAGGCCCAACATCGTCAGCGCATTACCGAGCCCGGTAAACCCGAGACCGATTCGACGCTTGTTCGCCGCTTCATCCGCCTGCTCCTGCAGCGGCCACAACGTAGCGTCGAGCACGTTGTCGAGCGCGCGTGTCGATACTTTGGATACGTCGCGAAACTTGTCGAAATCAAATGACGCCTGCTCGCCAAACGGATCGTTTACGAACTTCGTCAGATTGATCGAACCGAGGCAGCAGCAGCCATAAGCGGGCAGGGCTTGTTCGCCACATGGATTGGTCGCAACGATCGTTTCGCAGTAGGACAGATTGTTGTCTTGATTGACGCGATCGATGAAGATCACGCCGGGTTCGGCGTGGTTGTAGGTCGACTGCATCATCTGATCGAACAGCTCGCGCGCATTCGCTTTGCGATACATCCACGTGCCGTCATTACGCTGATAGGTGTTCGACGTGTCGAAGGGCTCGGCCGCGTGCCACAGCTCGATCTCGCCATCGGTCTCGACCGCGCGCATGAATGCGT
>CAZKNV010000514.1:0-1684 GCA_964554145.1 uncultured Burkholderiaceae bacterium | reverse complement strand
CGTGCGGGCCGAGCAGATCGTCGCTGCCGCCCTGGTACATCAGCGGATCGGTCCAGAACGAGGGCGGCATCTCGGCGCCGCGTGCCTTGCGCACGAGCTCGACATGGTTCACATAAGCGGAACCGTCGGCCCATTGATACGCACGCGGCAGGGGCGCCATCGCCTGCTTCGGGTCGAACGGAAAAGAGTGCCGGGCGCGGCCTTCATTCAGCGTTCGATACAGATCTTCGAGCTGCGGCGCAAAGAAATTCCAGTCATCGAGCACGGTTTGCAGCCGCGCAGCGATTCCCGCCGCATGATGTGCCAACGCCAGATCGCGTGAGACGACCACCAACTGTCCGTCGCGCGAGCCGTCTGTCAGCGTTGCCAGCTTCATCGATCGATTGCCGGGGAGATATCGCTGTATCTTAACGTTCGCACCCCGCACGCTTTAGAAGCAGGCGAGTCCAAACTCGATCGTGTCGACCAACTCAATTGGCCAATTCAAGAGCGGCCCGTCGATGTCGCGGGCGGTGTTCGTGTTTGCGCTCGTGCTGCTGATTCATCTATGGGCGCTGGTCGTCTTCTCGCGCGGGCTGTCTGCGATGGTTCCCCCTGACGTCACGCAGACCACGTTATCGGTATCGCTGCTGGCGCCACCGCCGAAGCCTGCGCCTGTGGCTGAAGCATTGAAGCCGGCGCCGCGTCCGCGCGCTCCCAATGCACCGACAATCGCGCCTGCCGTTGCGCCCACTCCCGCGCCTGCTCCAGCCGTTGAACCAGCGCCTCCGGAGCCGCCACCGCCACCCGCACCACCGGCACCGGAGCCTCCTGTTGCACCGATCGCAGATGCATCGCAGCTGCCGCTCGGTGCGCAGGCGTTGCCGACCAAGGGCCGCATCGTGTATCGCACGACTTACACGCGGCTGCTTGGCATCACGGCGCTCACCTATGTCGACTGGTCGATCGACCCCGACAAGGCGACTTACGAGCTGTGGCTGCGCACGGTCGATCCGTCCGGATTGCTCGACCTGCGTTCAACCGGAACGTTAAAGCCGTTCGGTATTGCGCCGGATAACTACGTCGAGAAAGTCGAAGTTGCGAATCGCGAATTGCGCGCCGACTTCGACTGGAAGATCAATGCCGTCAGCTTTGTCGGCCGCGGCGCCGGACAACCGGCGTTCTTTGGCGAAGGCACGCAGGACCCGCTATCGCTGCAGTTTCATCTGCCGCTGCTGGCGCAGGCATATCCGTGGCGCTTCTCGCCGGGCTCCGAGGTGACGTTTACGGTCGCACGCCGCGATGTCGAGAAATACTCGTTCGTGGTCGAAGGGTTCGAGGCCACGCGCATCGACGGCACCGATGTGATGACCTTGAAGATCGACCGCAAGCGCGGGCCAGACGCGAAGCGCAGAGTGGAGATCTGGATGGCGCCGGAGTTCCAGTGGCTGCCGGTGCGACTGCGATTTACCGACACCAACGATGAAGTGTGGGACAGCGTTCTGGCGCAGTTGCCCAGCGAGCCGCCTCCGCCCGAGCCGATCGTGCAGGAGCCGGTAAAGCCGTAACAGGCTGCACGCAAGATTGACGAACAGGAGGCACCGCGGGTTGCGGCGCCCTATCGTTTCCGGGTCATCGTTTGTCGTGGACCGGGCGGTGAGGCGTCTTCAGAAGCTTGATGCCCGCCCCGCACGCCATGCTGAAG
>CAZKNV010000513.1:0-1687 GCA_964554145.1 uncultured Burkholderiaceae bacterium | reverse complement strand
CGCGCAACTTCTGCGCTCGTTGCCGGAGTCTTGCTCCAGCTGCCTTCGATGACGTCGATCATCGTTTGCCGCACCGGCTCCAGCGGTTCACCCTTCTTGACGACCGCGCCGAAGAGGATGAACCCCGGATCGCGCGCGTCGATGTTGAAAGCGAACACCTGCGCCGCCTTGCCGGTTGCGACCAGCGCCTGGTGCAGCCGGCCGTTCGGTGTATCGCCGAGTATTTCTGCGGCCAAGCCGGTGGGCTGCAGTTCGGGATGAAGCGCGGAGGGAACGCGATAGCCGATTATCACCAGTTGTATCTCTCCGGTGCGCCGCACGCTGAACGTACGCTCGCCGTCGTGCGCCGGCTCCGCGGTCCATAACGCGGGCAACGTGCGCTTCGGCTTCGGAATTCTGCCGAACGCTCGCGCAATCCACTGCAACGTCTGCCGCTCGTCGAACCGGCCGGCCACCGTCAGCACGGCGTTATCCGGCTGGTAGTACATGCGGTAGAACGCCTGCAGGTTTTCGATGCGCACGTTTTCGATATCCGAGCGCGCGCCGATCGTCGAGTTGCCGTAGTTATGCCAGTCGAACAGCACCGCCTGCATGCGTTTCAACATCACCTGAGTCGGGTTGTTTTCACCGAGCTCGAATTCGTTGCGCACGACGGTCATCTCCGAATCGAGATCCTTCTTCGAGATGAACGAGTTGACCATTGCGTCGGCCGACCAGTCGATCGCCCACTTCAGGTTGTCATCGCTCGCCTGGAACGTCGAGTAATAGTTGGTGCGATCGAGCCAAGTGGTGCCATTGTTCTGAAAGCCGCGCCGCGTGAACTCGGCATCAGGGCGCGGAAAGTTCTTCGAGCCTTTGAAGATCAGGTGCTCGAGCAGATGCGCCATGCCGGTCTCGCCATAGTTCTCATGACGCGAGCCGACTCTGTAGGTGATGTTCACCGTTGCGGTCGGCTTCGACGGATCGGCAAACAAGATGGCCTTCAAGCCATTGGCGAGCTGATACTCGGTAATTCCCTCGACGGTCGGGCCGCGCGCCACGCCCGGCGGCAATGGGACAGCGGCTTGCGCGAAAGCGACGCCGCAGGCCGTTGCCAACAGCAGCGCAGTGGTCCAGCGTGCGATGGCTCGATTAATCATTCGGTTCATCCTTCGTTCCATTCGATCGAAATGTGTGCGTCGAGCGGCTGATTGGATTGTCCGGTTAGCGATCGGTTCACGGCGCTATCTCACTGCGGCGATGCCGGCCCCTGCTTAAAGCTTGCTGGGGCAGGCTTGGCCGAAGGCCGGGTGGCGTAGGGATCGGCCGGCGCGGAGCCGCTTAACACTGCGTCGAATCGCGCTTGAACCGCCGGCAGTATCTGTGGGTGAGTAAAAGCGTAGAAGCGATTCGCACGCACCGCATCAAACGTCAGCTGCGCGACTTGTTCGGCCGTAAGCTTGCCACCTGAGACGGCTTTCTCGATGGCGCGTTGCGCGGTGGCTTGCGAGGCGGTTGAGCTCGTCGCGTTCGTCATATCAGGCGGGCGATTCCGATGCGAGTGCGCGATGCCCGTCGGAACGAATGCCGGCGACAACACGGTGACACCGATCGTCGAGCCCGCCATCTTCAAGTCATGCAACAACGTTTCGGACAGTGCGACCACCGCATGCTTCGACACGTTATAAACGCCCATTAACGGCGGACA
>CAZKNV010000512.1:0-1690 GCA_964554145.1 uncultured Burkholderiaceae bacterium | reverse complement strand
GCCACCGTCGAAAAGACCGAACACGATCGGGCTCGCCGCGAGCCACAGGCCGAGGCTGATGTTCGCAAGCGGCGCCCACAACGTCTCGGTGTGCTCGCGCTTGAGCCGCTGCTCCGATTCACGACCCGCCTGTTCACGCTTGGCCGCGGCCTCGGGCGACTCGTGCGCCCAACTGGTCCCCGCGGCTGCCACCGTGGCCGGATTCAATTTGTTGGCCTTGTACCAGCGCGCCGGATCTTTTTTCAGCGCCGCGACCATTGCCGGCAACGTGGCGGAAAGCGAGTGTTGCGGCCGCCAGCCAAGTAGCTGCTCGGCGCGCGACACATCGAGCTCGAAGTGCATATCGGACTGGTCGATCATCCACGGCTGCACAAACGGGTCCTGGTCGAGCACGTCTTCCTGCATCCACTGCCCGCTTTTCGCAAGCGCCTTTGGAATTTCGCGTGTCTCCCATTCCTCGCCGTGAATCAGCCGGCCCAGTTGGCGCTGCAACTCGCCGTAGCCAAGCGTCTCGGTTTCGCCGATCAGCGACGTGACTTCGTCGGGCAGCGACTGGCGCCGTTCGATGACGCGCATCACCGCATCGATCAGATCATCGACATGCAAATAGGGCTGCCCCGCGCCGAGGTCGCCGGGGTAGACATGGCTGACGAGCTTGCGCTCGAAGATGTTCGCAATCTGTTGCGCCAGGAACGCCGCGTTGGTTTGCTCGTCGTAAACACCGGCTAGCCGCAAGATCGCGAATGGCACCTTGGCGTGCTCCTTGCGCAGGACGTCCTCGGTCGCTTGCTTCGAAGCCGGATACGGTGTTCTGGGATCGAGCGGCGAATCCTCGTTGATCTTTTGCCCAGGCGCACTCGGCGCATGCACCAGCAGCGTGCTCGCAAAGATCAACCGCTCGACCTCGAAGGATTGCAGCGCACCGAGCAGCCGGCGCGTACCTTCAACGGTGACCGATTGATATTTCGGATCGGGATCGCCCGACAGATCGTAGTAAGCCGCAAGGTGCACCACGGCGGCAATCGATGCGCCGTAGCCGCTGCGCACCCGTTCAAATGCGGCACGTACGCTGACGTCAGAGGTGAGGTCGGTAAAAATCGTCTCGACCGAGGCCGGGCCGGCGACCGGCATGACGGCCTCGAGCCCTACCACGGTGAAGCGATCCACAAGGCGAGCGAGCAGCGCGCGGCCGAGAAAGCCGCCACTGCCGGTGACGATAACAAGAGGCCGATCGGGCGGCATGCGGTTGCCGCGAGCAGGTAGCGCGCCCGCAGCGGCGGTAACATTCAGCCCCGCCGACAACTCCATCAACGCCATGAGTACCACCGAGCCGGTCGCGTCTTCCCGAGAGTTCACGTTGCTTGGAATCACGTACGGTCTGTACGGTGTTGGCCTGTTTCTGATCTGGCCGACGCTGATCGGAGTCGTGATGGCGTACGTCAAGCGCCCGGACGTACCGGCGCTATTGGCGTCGCACTACCGCTGGCTGATTCATACGTTCTGGTGGTGGCTCGTTGCATGGAGCATTGTTATCGGCGCAATGCTGGTCGTGATCGTTCCGAATGCGTTTGAGATCGACAGCGCGGTGCATTCGGGACGGTATTTCAACATTCCGTGGGAGCTGATTGGCGCAGGAGTGTTTGGCGGTCTGGCAATCGCGATCGTCTGGCTGTGGGTCGTCTATCGGCTG
>CAZKNV010000511.1:0-1690 GCA_964554145.1 uncultured Burkholderiaceae bacterium | reverse complement strand
CGATGCCTGCGACCATCGCCAACGTGATCTCGTTGATCATCTCGCCGGCATGACGCGCGACGATCGTTGCCCCAAGAATGCGATCGGTTCTTTCCTTGACGTGGACTTTCACGAACCCCACTTCCTCGCTGTCGGCAATCGCGCGATCCACATCGTGCATCGGGATGGTGAAGGTCTTGACCGGGATGTCGCGCTCGCGCGCCTGCCGCACATGCACGCCGACGTGTGCGATTTCCGGATCCGTATACGTACACCAGGGGATCGTTAACGCGCTCAGTCTTTCGCGACCAAGGAACAGGGCGTTGCGTACGACGATGCGCGCGGACGCGTCGGCGGTATGCGTGAACTTGTGCTCCAGGCAGGCGTCGCCTGCCGCATAAATGCGCGGATTACTGGTCTGCAGGAAATCATTGACGCGAACGCCGGTGGTCGCGTCACAGTCGACTCCCGCCGCCAGCAGATCCAGACCTTCTACATTGGGCAGCCGGCCGACGCCGGCGAGAATGGCGTCGACTGCGACTGTGTAGTTGTGATCCCCACTGACCAGATCGACGACCTTGCGCCCGCTTTCCACGCGCACCTTGACTGCCTTGGTGTCGAGCCGCACTTCGATGCCGTCACGCGCAAATGCATCCGACAGAATCTGCGCGGCGTCGCGTTCCTCCTTCGGCAGAAACATCGGCACTTCCTGTGCGATGGTGACGTGCGCGCCGAAGCGGCAGAACGCCTGCGCGAGCTCGCAGCCGAGCGGGCCACCGCCGATCACCAGTAACCGGCGCGGCAGTTCGGTCAGATCGAACACGTTCTCGTTGGTGAGGAAGCCGGCCTCGACGAGACCGGGAATCGGCGGCGTATCCGGCCGTGCGCCGGTGGCGATCATCGCCTTGCTGAAACGCAGTTTCGCGCCGTCAACCAGGAGCGCATCGCCGCCGGTAAAGCGGCCGTCGCCGAAGAACACATCGACACCGGCCCCGATCAGCCGCCGCACTGAATCAGCGCGGCTGATGCGCGCGCGGATGGCGCGCATGCGCTGCATCACCACTGGAAAGTCGACACGAATATCGGCCGGGATCTGCGCACCATAATGCTCGGCGGTGCGCATCTCGGCGTACAGGCGCGCAGTGCGAATCAGCGTCTTCGACGGTACGCAGCCGATATTCAGACAATCGCCGCCAAGCAGCTCGCGCTCGATCAGCGCCACCTTCGCGCCGAGCGCAGCGGCACCGTGCGCAGCGACCAGTCCGGCCGGGCCCGCGCCGACGATCACCAGGTTGTACCGGTCCGCCGGTTGCGGATTGCGCCAATCAAACGGGCGCACGTTCTCCAATCGTTCGCGCTCGTACACATCGAGCGGCTGCACCGCGGAAGCTTCGGCGCGCTGCATCAGAGCCAGCCGCCACGAAACCCGGCGCGCCGCAGACCGGTTTTCACGTACGGACTGTCTCGCATCAGCCGCCAGATCAGTTGCGTGCGATAGTTTTCGATCATCATGATGACGATTCCCTGGTCGAGCCCGAAGTGTCCTGCGGAAACCCACGGTCGCGTCTCGGCATCGGCCAGGGTCGGATTAAAGCTGCTCGCATATTGCTGCCCGGACCGCATTTCGGGAAAGCGCCGGGCCATGCTGCGCGCGGCACTCAACGCGATTTCCGGCGCGAACGGCAACGATGCCAGCGCCGCCGACCCGGCA
>CAZKNV010000510.1:0-1693 GCA_964554145.1 uncultured Burkholderiaceae bacterium | reverse complement strand
CCGATGCCGTCACCGGCGATTACTGCAATCGTGTGCTTCATTATTTCTCCAGGAAACGCGCGAACCCTGCTACCGGCTCGCGCTCGGTCACCAGCTTATTTTCGATCTTCGACATGTCGGCATAGCCGAGCGACATGCCACATACGACCATCTCCGTTTCCGCCAGGCCGAGCTCGCGCGCGATTACTCGGTGAAACTGTGTAAAGGCCGCCTGCGGGCAGGTATCAAGGCCGCGCGCACGCGCTGCCACCATCACGTTCTGCAGAAACATGCCGAAGTCGAGCCAGCTGCCCTGCTCCATGATGCGGTCGATCGTGAAAATGATGCCGACCGGCGCATCGAAGAACACATAGTTGCGTCCGTGCTGCGCATGCATCTTGGCCTTGTCTTCGCGTCCAATACCGAGCAGGCCGTATAGATCCCACCCGATCTTGCGCCGCCGCGCCAGATACGGATCGACCCATTGCGTCGGGTAGTACGCGTATTCCTCGATGTGCCGCTTGCGCTCGTCGGGGTCGTCGTAAACGGCGACGATGGCGTCGCTCAGTCGCTGCTTCGCGGCGCCGGTCAACACGGTGGCCCTCCACGGCTGCGTATTGGTGCCCGACGGCGCACGCGCGGCAAGCTGCATGATCTCCGCCACCGTTTCGGGCGGCACAGGAGTCGGCAGAAACGCGCGTACCGACTGCCGAGTCGCAATCGCGTGGTCGACCACCTGATGAGGGCCGATTGGGCCGCGGTCGGATGGTGCACCCTGGGCGCTGCGCGCCGTCCCGCCAAGCGGGCTCATTTGCTCCCTCGCGCTGCGCGCGGTCCCTCCGAGAGGGACTACGCCCTCCTTCGGGCGGCCGGGCGGAGGGCTCATGCAGCAATCCGTCGCAGAGCGGTCCGCAACGCTGCCGGCAATGCCGTCGGCTTGCGCGCAATGCGATCGACATAGACGTGCACAAGATGGCCTTGCGCGCGAGCGATGTCATCGTCTTCGGCGAAAATCGCGATCTCGTAGCGCACGCTGGATGTGCCGAGCTTGCCGACGCGCAGCGCAACGTCGATCGCCTGCGGAAATGCGAGCGGCGCCAGATACCGGCATTGTGTTTCAACAACAAAGCCGACTACGTCGCCATGCTGCGGATCAAGCGCCTGCGCGCGGATCAGATATTCGTTGACCACGGTGTCGAACCAACTTAGATACACGACGTTATTGACATGGCCGTATGCATCGTTGTCCATCCAGCGGGTAGCAATGCGGTGAAAGTGCTGGTAATCGGCACGGCGATGCGGCTGCTCGCGCTCGTCGTTCACGAAGATACTTTCGCAGTCATCGCTTTCCAGCCTTCAGCACCAACGCGACCCCAGCCATCGTTACGAGCACTCCGGCCCACGCCAGCGCGCCCAGTTTTTCGCCAAAGACGAGCCAGGCAAGCAAAGCGGTCGCCGGCGGCGTTAGATACATCAAGCTTGCCACTTCGGTCGCGCGACCGCGCCGAATCATAACGAGCAGCAACGTGATGGCGACCAACGATAAGGCAACGATCGACCACCCGAGCGCCAGCCAGAACTCCGGAGTGAAATCGACCACCATCGACTCGGTCGCGAGCGCAAACGGCAACAGCACAATGAACGAGGCGGCGAACTGAATCGCGCTGCCGGTGCGCAGATCGATGTCGGTGACGTGCTTTTTCTGATACAGCGT
>CAZKNV010000509.1:0-1702 GCA_964554145.1 uncultured Burkholderiaceae bacterium | reverse complement strand
AAATACCTCCCACGAATAGCGCTCGAAGTCGTCCGGCTCGGCGCCGAGCCGCATCAGGTCGAGATCGAGCACGGCGGTCGATTCTGCATGGCGCGGCACGTGATCGGTCGTGTCGATAATGATCGCAAACGCCGCATCGAGAACGGCCATCTTGACTTGCGGTGCGTACACGCGCATCAACTGCGCCGACAGCGCTTCGTTGTCGCCGCGCTGCGCGCCGGGAACGTATACCGCGTCGTGTGCCAGCACCGCCAGGGTTTGTGCGGGCGACAAGCTCATTTCATGTTTCAAGGCAGCCTCGAACATCTCGCGGATATGCACGCGGTTGTGGTAGTAACGATGGCGTTCGTCGTAGAACGCAAGCAAGTGATCCGCCGCGCGCGGCTGCAACCCGGCGTCGAGCGCGGGCCGGAGTCCCGGATGGGTAGCATCGATAGCGGGCGCCTTCATGTAATGATGATAGTCACGCAGGCCGATGATCGAAAAGCGTCGCGATGAGTTTTTCCCCGCTAGATTCCCAGTTCGAAGCACGTGTTCGCGCAAGCTTTGGCCGCCAGCGCTTGATGGATACGATCGGCGCCGCGCTTACGCACATCGCTCCTGGGATAGTGGAAATCACCCTCCCGTACCGGGCCGATCTCACCCAGCAGCATGGCTTTCTGCACGCCGGCATCGTAGCCACGATATCGGACAGTGCCTGTGGTTACGCGGCGTTTAGCCTGATGGCAGCCGACGTCGCGGTGTTGACGGTTGAATACAAGATCAGTCTTCTCCGGCCGGCTCAAGGCGAGCGGTTCGTGGCTCGGGCTCGCGTTGTCAGAGCAGGCAAGACACTTACCGTATGTGCCGGCGATGTTTATGCTCTCGTAGGGACGGCCGAGAAAGTGATCGCGACGATGCTGGCGACGGTAGCAGCGGTGCCCGAGCGGGGCGATTTCAGGCAGTAAACAACATGCGCGAATGGCTCGTCATATCAGTGTTTTTGCTGTGCGGCTGCGTCACTCGGCCCTCGGCCATCGACTCCGATGAGCCGGAGTACGCACGCGATTCGACGGTCTCATTCAAAGCGGCCGATTCGCATGAACGCTCGATGCAGATCTGGAACACGGCGGAGGACATCAACGCGTGGATCGCAGCGAACTTTTCGTACGACCGAGCGCGAGCGCTTCGGCTGTCTGAAACTCAACGGGCGAAGCAGGCGCCTCTCGCGATTTACACGCCGTCGGAATTCTTCGACGGCAAATCAGGCGTCTGTGTCGACCTGGCGCGCTTCGCGGTGGAAACGCTGAAGCAAATCGATCCGGATAGCGATCCCAAGTACCTGATGATCGAATTCGATCCGGTGCAGATCGAGCGGAACACGTTGCGACTGCATTGGCTGGCGAGTTTCAGGCGCGCAGGCCAGCTCTATTTTTTCGCTGATTCGAAGCGACCGGGACAAATCGTCGGCCCGTACCGCAACACTCAGGCATTCATCGACGATTATCAGCAGTACGGAAGCCAAAATATCGTTGCGTTTCGCGAGCTGTCGTCGTATCAGAAGCAGCGCCGCGAGCGCGGGTCAAGTCGGCTGAACACGCTCTCGCGGATGTGATCGTGCCAAGCTCGTCGGGCCCTCCAATCCGAAACCCGCTTCATAAAGCGCCGGGGTCGCAACTCACCACGATCGTCATGCTCGTCGTGGTGACGGGCATCCTGTACT
>CAZKNV010000508.1:0-1703 GCA_964554145.1 uncultured Burkholderiaceae bacterium | reverse complement strand
ATGGCGTTGGTGGCGGCGATGCGGCCGAAGTCGAATGGATCATCGACGATCGGCATGAAAAAGTCGGTGGTCGCGACGATCGCCTGCTCGTCGTTCAGTTGGTAGACGGCAGCGTCGTCTGCGGTTTCGATGCCGACCAGCAACTGCGGCGGCACCGCACCGCGCACGCCCTGCAGGATTTCGCTCAGCACACCCGGTGCGATCTTGCAGCCGCAGCCGCCGCCGTGTGCAAACGAAGTGAGCTTGATCTTGAGATCATCGGGGGCAATAGGGGCGTTCATGCGCCGAATTATGATCGAAGGATGAAAAGCTCAACATGCACCATTGCGCTGCTTGCCGTGTTCGCGTGCGGCTCGCTGCCCGTGAACGCGCAGCAGCAGTCCTCTCTCGCTGATTCTTACGTCGAAGCGCAGGAGCTCGGCCGGCGCGACGAAAAGGATCCGCAGACGATCGACTATCACCGCGGCGTGTTATTACCGCAGTTCAGCGCGCGCTATCGAGCGCTTCTGCGCGACTGCCAGGCGACGCTGCCGCAACCCGATCAAACGCCGTTTTCGTTTGTTGCCGCGCTTGATGGCGAAGGCAATGTGCTGCGGCTATGGAGCGACCGCAGTCCGCCGGTGTATTCGTGTCTGCGGGGCAGATTGTTGTTCGAACGCTTTCCGCCGCCGCCGCGTGCACCGTTTTATCTCTACGTTCATATGCGGTTTGCGAGTTGATGAGTTACGGCATCTGAATCTTGCCGCCGCCGCCCACGCCTCCGACGCCGCCCATTCCCCCAGGGCCGAAGCTGCCGCCGCCCTGGCCCGGCAGCACCAGCGATGACGCGCTCTGGCGGCGCAGCTCCTGCAATTCGTTGACTGTGCGCTCGACCGCGACCTTGGCTGCCTTGGCGTAACCGGTGACCGCGGCGTCGAGCGAATCAGCGTCGATCTCGAACGTGACGGGCAGCGGGCCCATCTGCGTCATGATCTGCGCCTCGCCGATATAGACGGTCTCGCGCCCCTGGTCGGCGTCTCCATTGGAGGTCACCGGAACCATCGTGCGGATCGTGCCGATGCGGCGATCGGTGTAGATCTCCTCGCGATACAGCGAGGCGGCGTCCATCGTGATGTCGAGTTCGGCGGCGGTTGCCATTTGTTTCTCCAATATCTATTCAGCAGATTCGAGCGGTGAGCCCATCATGGCGCTGAATCCGCAGTCGACGTGCGTGATCTCGGCGGTAACCCCCGCCGCCAGATCGGATAGCAAGAATGCCGCCACATTGCCGACATCTTCGATCGTGACATTGCGCCGCAACGGCGCCGTGGCCTCGACTGCCGACAGAATCTTCGAAAAGTCCTTGATGCCTGCTGCCGCGAGTGTCTTGATCGGTCCGGCCGAAATTCCGTTGACGCGGATTCCGCGCGGCCCAAGGCTCGCTGCCAGATACCGCACGCTGGCCTCGAGGCTCGCTTTGGCAAGCCCCATCGTGTTGTAGTTCGGCACCGCGCGTGTCGAGCCAAGATAGGTCAACGTCAGCAAAGCCGCCTTGCGGCCTTCCATTAACGGCAGCGCCGCCTTGGCCAGCGCCGGAAAGCTGTACGAAGAAATGTCGTGCGCGATGCGAAAACCTTCGCGCGAAAGCCCTTCGATGAAGTCGCCGGCGATCGCTTCGCGCGGCGCAAAGCCGATCGAGTGCACCACGCCGTCGAGGCCGTCCC
>CAZKNV010000507.1:0-1705 GCA_964554145.1 uncultured Burkholderiaceae bacterium | reverse complement strand
ACATCCGGAAGTGTTCGCCCAAATAGACCCGTCGAACGGTTTCGTTGCCGACGATCTCTTCCGGCCGGCCGGCGGCCAGCACGACCCCTTCGTTGATGATGTACGCGTGATTGCAGATGCCGAGGGTTTCCCGCACGTTGTGGTCGGTCATCAGCACGCCGATGCCGCGCTCTTTCAGAAACCGCACGATGCGCTGGATCTCGAGCACCGCGATCGGATCGACGCCGGCAAACGGTTCGTCGAGCAGGATAAAACGCGGTCGCGAGGCCAGCGCGCGCGCAATCTCGACCCGCCGCCGCTCGCCTCCCGACAACGACAACGCGGTATTGGTTCGTAGATGCTCGATCTGCAGGTCGCCCAGCAACGCATCGAGGCGCTCGGCGATTTCGGCCCTGCGTAGCGGCCGTTTGTCCTGATCGACCTGCAGCTCGAGCACGGCGCGCACGTTTTCCTCGACAGTGAGCTTGCGAAACACCGACGCTTCTTGCGGCAGGTACGAAAGCCCCATGCGCGCGCGGCGATGGATCGGCAGATGCGCGATCGAACCGCCGTTTAACACGATGTGCCCGCCGTCGAGCGGCACCAGCCCGACCACCATGTAAAAGCAGGTGGTTTTGCCGGCGCCGTTGGGCCCGAGCAGACCCACCACCTCGCCGCTTTCCACCGTCAGCGATACATCCTTGACGACGGTCCGGCTGCCGTAGCGCTTTTGCAGGTTTTCGACGACCAGCGTGTTGTGCTCGATCGCCGGCGCCTGCACTACGCTTTGCTCGACCAGATCCGCGTCCATGCGCTTGGTTGTTATTCGCGGCGCGGATTGACGAGATTCTTGGAGGGAGTCAGGCTCGCGTTCGATCCGGGCACCGGCGCCTCGGCGCGTGGCGCGATGGTGCCGCGAACGCGACCATTCGGATTGTTCGGGTCCGCCGATGGCTTGCCACCGGTCACGAAATATTTTGCGTTGCGCTGATCGTAGGTAATCGCGTCGCCGCGCAGTTCATCGCGCTGGACTTCGTTCTCGAGCAGTCGGACGCGCGCGCGTGTGATCAGCTTGACGGTGTCTTCGCGCTCGTCGTATTCAATGCGCTCCGCATAGCCTTCGACGAACTCTTCCATGCCGGGCTTGCTGCTGTCGCGCCGCTGACGAAACGACGCCAGCTTACCCGGCGCCGCAACGATGACCCCGTACTGATAGCCCTCCGGATCCTTGCGAATCTGCACGCGCTCGCCGGCAGCCCGCATCGTGCCTTTGTTTAACTGGACGTTGCCGACCAGTACGCAGATCTGCTTCAAGTCGTCGCATTCGCCCTGGTCCGCTTCGTAGTTCAGGGGCTTGGCACGATCGGCCTTTTCGGCCGCTGCGGGCACTGCTGCAATCGCGAGCGCCAGCGCCATCAACACATTTCTCATCGTGCTGCCTCGCCGGGTTCGGCCGGCGCGATCGTGCCGCGCACGTTCGAGCGGAATTTGACGACGCGCTCGATGTTGTCGTAGTCCATGCCGACCGAACGTACCACCGAGTCGCCGCGATCGACTTCGACCGCGGCGTCGGTCGAATAGCGATCCAGATCCGGAAGCGCCGTCAGACGCTGCGTTCGCAATCGCATCGGCGGCGCGCCATCCGGGCCCGGCGCGCGCGTGATCACGACATCTCCCGATAGCAGCACGCGCTCGCCTCCCTCTTCGACGCGCGCGGTTTTCGCGC
>CAZKNV010000506.1:0-1706 GCA_964554145.1 uncultured Burkholderiaceae bacterium | reverse complement strand
GTAGTTCGCCGCGTGCCGCTGGTCGCATCGGTAGCCGGCGTGCTGACTCCGGCACTGTCGATAGAGCTGCTACGCATAGCCAGCGACATACCGGCGTTCTCAATCACGGCGGACGGCGGTGGAGTTCGAAGGATCGGCGTCGGAGACGCCGTGGTTCCCGCCAACGCTGACGGCACCGTATGGGTGCACTTCAGTGCGCACGACGAGACCCGTTTCGTCTCGGCGCTGGACGCAATTCGTGGCGACATCGATCCCGAGCTCATTCGCGGCAAGATTGCGCTGGTCGGCGCCACCGGACTGGGATTGCTCGATTACCAGACCACACCACTGGGCGAGCGCATTCCGGGAGTCGAGGTTCACGCGCAGATTCTCGAGAACATATTTGAGGACAGCCTGCTGCGCCGGCCCGGCCATTTCGAGCAGCTGGAACGGCTGCTGCTGCTCGGCTGCGGACTGATGCTGATACTCGCAGTCCCGGCAGCAAAGCCTCGGATGGCCGCACTGATTTACGGGGCTGTCGTCGCCGGACTGCTCGTGCTCGGCTTCGCCCTGTACTCCTGGAAGCAATTGCTGCTCGACGTCGCCTGGCCTGCGACCGCGTCGACAGTGCTTTTCGGTGTCTTGCTCACCGGGGCACTCGCCGAGTCCGACCGCCAGCGCCGTGCGCTCAGGCGCGCGCTGGAGGCCGAACGCGAAGCAGCGGCTCGCGCGGCCGGCGAACTGGAAGCAGCGCGACGCATCCAGATGGGGATGCTGCCGCCGTCTTCCGCAGATTTCTATGGTGATCCGCGCTTTTCCCTCCAAGCGCTGATCGAGACAGCAAAGTCGGTCGGGGGCGACCTCTACGATTTCTTCAAGCTCGATGCCGACCGGCTTTTCTTCATGGTCGGCGACGTGGCCGGCAAGGGACTGCCGGCCAGCATCTTCATGGCGGTGAGCAAGGCCCTGTACAAGAGCGCGGCCTTGCGCAGCCGCCTGGAGGGCGCTGCAGTCATCGGTGACGTAATGCGGTCCGCCAACGATGAAATCGCGCGCGACAATCCGGAGATGCTGTTTGTTACCGTGTTCGCCGGCATCCTCGATTTGAAATCCGGCGAAGTCAACTACTGCAATGCCGGGCATGACGCCCCCTACCTGCTGAAGGCACAACGCCCGGCGCCGATACGCCTCGAGAGCGATTCGGGGCCGCCGTTGTGCGTCATCGCAGGCTACAAGTACCAGTCCGAGCGCTACCGGATGACGCCAGGCGAATCGCTTTGCCTGTATACCGACGGCGTAACCGAAGCGATGAATGCAGGCGGCGAGCTCTACGGGCGCCAACGTTTGTTCTCGGTGCTTACAACGGCGCTTGCGGCCAGCGATGCCGTAAAGCTCGTGGACGCGCTGCGCGATGATGTGCGCGAATTCGTCGGCGCCACGGAGCGTTCGGACGATCTCACCATCCTGGCCCTGCGCTGGAACGGCGGCAGCTTATGAGTAAAACGGGGACGTGGCGGGGTATATGCGAAGAAACTTCAGCGCACGATGATTTCGACGCGCCTGTTCATGGGCTCGGGAGCGCCCGCGGCAGTGCGAACCACCGGGTCGCGTTTTCCGCGGCCGGCAAGTTCGATGTATTTGTCAGGGACGCCGCGCCGGGTCAGATCTTCGCGCACCCGCTGTGCGCGTTGCAAGGAGAGCTGATCGTTGTACTGCATGGTCCCTAC
>CAZKNV010000505.1:0-1717 GCA_964554145.1 uncultured Burkholderiaceae bacterium | reverse complement strand
ACAGCAGCGCCGGCGCTTTCGATCGTCGCGGCGAAGCCGATGCCGGCAAAGGTCGGCCCGGTCGGATTAAGAATAGCGGTGACGATGCCGATCACTTCACCGCTCATCGTCACCAGCGGCCCGCCCGAGTTACCCGGGTTGGCCGCAGCGTCGAACTGGATCAATCCGGTCAGAACTCGCTTGCCTTCGCGCGAGCGAAACTCGCGGTCAAGTCCGGACACGACGCCGGCACTGGTCGATGGGCCGATGCCGAACGGAAAGCCGACTGCGACCACTTCGTCGCCCGACTGCAGGTACGCGGTCGAACCCAGCGTCGCCGCCTGCAGATCATCCGGCAATTTCTTCGCGCGAATGACAGCCAGGTCGTTTTCGGGGTACATGCGAATAATGTCCACGTCCGACTCGGTGCCGTCGAAAAACGTGACCGTCATCCGCTTGGCACCGGTGACCACATGCAAATTGGTCAGAATCGTTCCGTTGTCGATGATGACCACTCCCGAGCCGACGCCGTTCATGCGCTCGCCCGCGCCGGGCTCGTCGTCCTCGTCATAGCCCCGCACGCGCACGACAGACGGCATCACGGAGGCAGCCGCCCTGGCGGCGCGTGATGGCAGCGTCTTGGTTTCGAGCGTGTGCAGAACGGCGGCGTCGATATCGTCCTGCTTCAGTTCGCGCGAGGCCGGCTGCATCCGATCGCGCGCAACGAATAGCGCCAGCGCGATCAGCATGCCACCGATAATCAGCAGCGCTCGATCGTGGCGGGCAACGAAGGAGCGAATGCCCCCTTGTCGAGGCTGGGATACCGGCGCTACGCCAGCGGCCGTCGCACCGACGCTTACTGGCGGTGGTTCGTTGCGTGCCGGTCTTGCAGCGCTATACAGCGCAGGTCGTTTCATCGGGAAAAAATAGCACGGACGGGTGATAGAGTGACCGCAAGCAGGAACGGCGCCTGTGTTGGCCCTGTCATATGAGCCGAAGTTCGGCAAAATGGTTCAGTACCGGACTCACGTTAAAGCGTGTAAGGAATAAGGATGCGATTTTTGTGGCCGGACGCGCTCTGGCTGTTTCTGCTGATCCCCCTGCTGGTTGCGGGGTACGTCTATGTCCTGCAACGGCGCAAGCGGGCGGCGATTCGCTATTCGAGCCTGTTGTTGGTGCGCGAGGCGGTGCGCGGTCAGCGTTTCCGCCGCCACATACCGCCGGCGCTGTTCCTGCTGGCCATGGTGGCTGCACTGTTGGCTATCGCGCGGCCCACCGCATCGGTCACGCTGCCGGCGCAGTACATGACGATCGCGATGGCAATGGATGTATCGCGCAGCATGATGGCCACCGATGTGGAGCCCAACCGCATGGAGGCGATGCAGGCGGCCGCCCGCTCATTCATCGAAGAGCTGCCGCGCAACATCAGGCTCGGCATCGTTTCGTTTGCCGGCACTGCCGCGGTGGTGCAGACACCCACCGAAAGCAAGCCCGACATGCTGGCGGCGATCGACCGCTTCCAGCTGCAACGCGCGACCGCGACCGGTAGCGGGCTCATCCTGTCGCTCGCAATGCTGTTTCCGGAAGAAGGAATCGATATCGAATCGGTGCTCGAGAGCCATGCGCGGGCGCGCGGCTACGGTAGGGCCGCGCCGATCGATCGCCCGCGGGCCGAGGAAAAACCGGCAATCATCCCGGTCGCGCCCGGCTCGTATTCATCCGGCGTCATCGTGTTGCT
>CAZKNV010000504.1:0-1718 GCA_964554145.1 uncultured Burkholderiaceae bacterium | reverse complement strand
GGCAAGCCGGTCAACATCAAGAAGGGCCAGTTTCTCGCGCCCGGCGACATGAAGAACGTGATCGACAAGGCTCGCGATGCGGCACGCGAAGCCGGCTTGCCTGAAGACAGCTTCATGACGTGCGAGCGCGGCGCATCGTTCGGTTACAACAATCTGGTATCCGACATGCGTTCGCTGGCCATCATGCGCGAAACCAACGCGCCTGTTGTGTTCGATGCAACGCATTCGGTGCAGTTGCCGGGCGGGCAGGGCACAACGAGCGGCGGACAACGCGAATTCGTGCCGGTGCTCGCGCGCGCAGCGGTCGCAGTTGGCGTGGCTGGAATCTTCATGGAAACGCATCCGAATCCCGCCGAAGCAAAATCCGACGGACCCAATGCAGTGCCGCTCGACAGAATGAAAGAACTGCTTGAAACGCTGATTGAACTCGATCGCGCGGTCAAGCGACAGGGCTTTATCGAAGCGAGTTTTGCTTAGGAAAATAAATCGGGGTCTGACCCCTGCTTAAGACCTGCTGGGGCAGGCCCCGATTCTTTTAAGGACATCATGAGCGCCATCGTCGACATCGTCGGCCGCGAAATCCTCGATTCGCGCGGCAATCCCACCGTTGAATGCGACGTATTGCTTGAGAGCGGCGTGATGGGCCGTGCTGCGGTTCCGTCGGGCGCATCGACCGGAGCGCGCGAGGCGATCGAATTGCGCGACGGCGATGCGAACCGGTATGGCGGCAAAGGCGTAACGAAAGCGATCGAGAACATCAACACCGAGATCTCGGAAGCTGTGATGGGCCTCGAAGCGAACGAGCAGGCGTTTCTCGATCGCGCACTGATCGAGCTCGACGGCACCGAGAACAAGTCCCGGCTCGGCGCCAACGCGATGCTGGCGGTGTCGATCGCGGTCGCCAAGGCGGCTGCCGAGGAATCAGGCCTGCCGCTTTATCGCTACTTCGGTGGCAGCGGCGCCATGCAGATGCCGGTGCCGATGATGAACGTGGTCAACGGCGGTGCGCATGCCAATAACAATCTCGATCTACAGGAGTTGATGATCGTGCCGATCGGCGCACCGACATTTTCGGAAGCGGTGCGCTATGGCGCGGAAGTCTTTCATGCGCTGAAGCAGCTGATCGATAAAGCCGGCATGAGTACCGCAGTCGGCGACGAAGGCGGGTTTGCGCCAAGCGTCAAGAGCCACGAAGCCGCGATCCAGATGATCCTGCAGGCAATCGATAACGCGGGTTACACGGCCGGCACCGACATCGCGGTGGCGCTGGACTGCGCAGCCAGCGAGTTTTTCAAGGACGGCAAGTATCGGATCGACAGCGAAGGATTGGCGTTGTCCGCCGCCGACTGGATCAGCATGCTGAGCACCTGGTGCGACAAGTATCCGATCGTGTCGATTGAAGACGGCATGGGGGAAAATGACTGGGACGGCTGGGAGCAGCTCACGCGCAAGCTCGGCGATAAAGTGCAGCTGGTCGGTGACGATGTATTCGTGACCAACACCGCCCTGTTACGCGAGGGAATCAGACGCGGCGTTGCTAATTCGATCCTGATCAAAATTAACCAGATCGGCACATTGACCGAAACCTTCGCCGCGATCGAGATGGCGAAGCGCGCCGGCTACACGGCGGTGATTAGCCACCGCTCGGGTGAAACCGAAGACACAACGATTGCCGACATCGCCGTCGGCACCAACGCGCTGCAGATCAAGACCGGCTC
>CAZKNV010000503.1:0-1720 GCA_964554145.1 uncultured Burkholderiaceae bacterium | reverse complement strand
CGGCAAGCCGGTCGAGTTCGAAGTGACCGTCAAGCAGGTGCAGCAGCCGGTATTGCCGCCGATCGACGCGGATTTTGCGCGTTCACTGGGCGTTGCCGACGGTGACACTGCCAAGATGCGTACGGAGATAAATAACAATCTGGAACGTGAAGTCGCGTCTCGATTAAAGGCGCGCACCAAGGACAGTGTGATGTCGGCGTTGCTCGCTGCGAGCAGCTTCGACGTGCCGAAGTCGCTGGTCGAGTCGGACAAGCAGCGGCTGGCGGAAACCGCGCGCAATGATCTGATCGCGCGCGGCATGGCGGCCAAGGATGCACCGTTGCCGCTCGATCTGTTCGCGCCGCAGGCGGAGCGGCGTGTCCGCCTTGGATTGCTGCTGGGAGAAGTGGTAAGAACCAATAGCCTGCAGCCGCGACCCGATCAGATCCGCAAGCTGGTCGAAAACATTGCGCAGAGCTATGAAAAGCCGCAGGATGTGATCAACTGGTATTTATCGGATCGGAAGCGGCTTGCCGATCTTGAAACGGTCGCGCTCGAGGACAACGTTACGAACTGGGTACTGGAACGGGTGAAGGTCGTCGATACGCCGGTTGCGTTCGACGAGTTGATGGGGCACAGGGCCAAATGACATATTCAGCCACGAGCATTACGCAGATGGGCACCGCGATGGAGCCGCAAGGCCTCGGCATGGTGCCGATCGTTATCGAGCAAAGCGGGCGCGGTGAACGCGCTTACGATATCTACTCGCGGCTGCTGCGCGATCGGGTCGTGTTCATCGTCGGGGCGGTAAACGAGCAGACGGCCAACCTGGTGGTCGCACAGCTTCTGTTTCTCGAATCGGAGAATCCGGACAAGGACATCTCGCTTTACATCAACTCGCCGGGTGGCTCGGTGAGCGCGGGGTTTGCCATTTTCGACACAATGCAGTTCGTCAAACCGGATGTCTCATCGATCTGCATCGGCGTGGCCGCCAGCATGGGCGCGTTTTTGCTCGCGGCGGGCGCCAAGGGCAAACGCTACTCGTTGCCGAATTCACGCATCATGATCCATCAGCCGATGGGCGGCGTGCAGGGGCAGGCGGCCGACATTGAAATTCACGCCAAGGAAATTCTGTATTTGCGTGAAAGGCTGAACAAGATCCTGGCCGAACGCACCGGACAAGCGGTCGAGAAGATCGCGAAAGACACCGATCGCGATAACTTCATGTCGGCCGACGATGCCGTAAAGTACGGGTTGATCGACAAGATCTTTGTTAGCCGAAGCGAACAACCGTAACAGGCTGCCAACTACCGGATATGTCCGACAAGAAGGGCTCGAGCGAAAAACTTCTGTACTGCTCGTTTTGCGGCAAGAGCCAGCATGAAGTCAAGAAGCTGATTGCCGGGCCGTCGGTGTTCATTTGTGATGAATGCATCGATCTGTGCAATGACATCATTCGCGACGAAACGACGACTGATGTCGGCTCAGGTGCGATCAAGTCCGACCTGCCGACGCCGCGCGAGATCGGCACGATCCTCGATCAATACGTCATCGGGCAGGATAAGGCGAAGCGCATCCTGTCGGTCGCCGTTTACAACCATTACAAGCGACTGAAGCACCTGGGCTCGAAGGACGACATCGAGCTTGCCAAGAGCAACATCCTGCTGATCGGCCCGACCGGTTCGGGCAAGACCTTGCTGGCGCAGACGCTGGCGCGGGTGCTGAACGTTCCTTTTGTGAT
>CAZKNV010000502.1:0-1725 GCA_964554145.1 uncultured Burkholderiaceae bacterium | reverse complement strand
CTTGTAGCCCTCGTTCTTCAGCGCCTTGCACGCCTGCGCACCCGAGTAATCGAACTCGCACGCCTGGCCGATCACGATCGGGCCGGCGCCGATGATCAGGATGCTCTTCAGGTCGTCGCGCTTGGGCATCTAACCGAGCCGTTCACCATAATTCTCGGGCGCGAGACGCCGCTCGACCAGTTCGATCAGGATATGAATCACCTTGATATGCAGCTCCTGCACACGGTCTGCATACTTGCCTGCAGGCGTGACGATCGCGATATCGGCCAGCTCAGCGAGCGGCGTTGCCTGCCGCCCGGTCAAACCGATCACTTTCATTCCCCGCCGATGCGCCGCATTGACGGCCGCGATCACATTCTTGCTGGTGCCGCTGGTCGAAATCGCGAGCAACACATCGCCCGCACGCCCGTGCGCTTCGATGAATCTGGCGAAAACCTGCTCGTAACCGTAATCGTTGCCGACGCAGGACAAATGGCTCGGATCGCTGATTGCCATCGCCGCATAGCCGGGCCGGTTGTCGCGAAAGCGGCCGGTGAGCTCCTCGGCAAAATGCATCGCATCGCACATCGAGCCGCCGTTACCGCATGCATATGTGCGACCGCCGGAAGCAAAAGTATCCGCAAGCAGCTGTCCTGCCGCCGCGATTTTCTGCAGTGTCGCCTCGTTGACGACCAGCGCCTGCAAAGCGCCAAGCGCCTCGTTCAAGGTGTTCTTGACGGCGTCGACCGTCATGCCGGGGCGCTCTCGGAAACATAGTGCCGATGCATGCGTGCCTCCATCGACTCGATGAATCGATCGAACAGATCACGGATATCGTGCGGTCCAGGGCTCGCTTCCGGATGGCCCTGGAAACAGAATGCCGGCGCGTCGGTCAGCGCAAAGCCCTGCAGCGATCCATCGAAAAGCGACACGTGCGTCACGCGCGCATTTGCCGGCAATGTCTTTTCGTCGACGGCGAAGCCGTGATTCTGGCTGGTGATATAGACCTTGCGCGTGTCGAGATCGAGCACCGGATGATTCGCACCGTGATGCCCGAACTTCATCTTCAGCGTGCGCGCGCCGACCGCAAGTCCCATGATTTGATGGCCGAGGCAGATGCCGAATGTAGGCACCTTGCGGGCGATGAACTCGCGCGTCGCTTCAACGGCGTAATCGCAGGGCTCGGGATCACCCGGTCCGTTGGCGAGGAAAACGCCGTCAGGTTTCAACTTGAATACATCGGCGGCAGGCGTTTGGGCCGGGACAGTGGAGATGCGGCAGCCGCGATCGGCCATTAATCGCAGGATATTCTGCTTGACTCCGTAGTCGTAGGCGACCACATGGAAGCGATGCGAATCGCGTTCTACAAAGCCGGGCGTGCCGTCAGCGCGTGCAAGACGCCAGCTTCCTTCACTCCACTGATACGGCCGCTTGACGCTGACAACCTTTGCCAGATCCTGCCCCACCATCCCGGCATACGAACGCGCTCGATCCAGCGCACGCTCAATGGCCCGCTCGTCAAATGTCCTGCCCACCTGCCCCGCAGTGATGCAGCCAGCCTGGGCACCGCCCTGGCGCAGGATGCGAGTGAGCTTGCGTGTGTCGATATCGGCGATGCCGACGATGCCTTCGTCTCGAAGATAGGTCGATAAGTCGCGTTGCGCGCGGAAACTCGACGCGCGCACCGGCAGATCGCGAATCACGAGGCCCGCCACGTGAATGCGCGTGGCCTCGACATCTTCATCG
>CAZKNV010000501.1:0-1727 GCA_964554145.1 uncultured Burkholderiaceae bacterium | reverse complement strand
ATTCACGCGTTTCCTCGACCAAGCCTTCACGAACGAAGGGTTGCAGCTGCAGCAGGTCACGCGCGAAGTAGCGGTCGAAGTCGATTAGATTGGCTTCGGCGATCGCCTGCTTTGACACCTCGAAGTGGCACATGATTGCCATAATCACTGCACGGCGCACGATGTCATCTGCCTCGAGCAACACGCCACGCTCGGTCGGTAGTTCGCCATCGGCCAGGCGCTGGTAGTAGGTCTTCAGTTCGCGCGTGTTTTGCGCGCAGGTTGGGCCGACCTTGCTGATCGCCGAGACACCAAGCCCAACGAGATCGGCGCTCGGTCGCGTGCTGTAACCCTGAAAATTGCGGTGCAACCTGCCCTCGCTTTGAGCTCGTGCAAGCTCATCGCTTGCCTTCGCAAAATGGTCCATGCCGACATACCGGTAACCGGCTGTGCTCAGCCGAGAAATCGCATCGAGCATGATGCGCATCTTATCGGCGGGGCTGGGCAACTCGGCGGTGTCGATGCGGCGCTGCGGCTTGAAGCGTTCAGGCAGGTGCGCATAGTGGTACAGCGCGATGCGCTCGGGTGACAGCACCAGCACCTTGTCGAGCGTCCGAGCGAAGCCTCCCCGAGTCTGTCGCGGCAACCCATAGATCAGGTCGAGATTGATCGATCGGATTCCCGCTGCGCGGGCGGCCTCGATCGTCGCTTGCGTGAGTTCGAACCCTTGCGGCCGATTCACCGCTTGTTGCACATCGGCATCGAAGTCCTGCACTCCGACCGAAATGCGATTGCAGCTGAGCTCGGCAAGGGTACGAATTTTCTCGGCAGGTGCCGAGCGTGGATCGATCTCGATGCTGAACTCCGCGCGATCGACCGGGGCGAAGCGCTGCCTTAACAGCGCTACCAGCTGGCGCAGCTCATCGCTCGACAGAAATGTCGGCGTGCCTCCGCCCAAATGCAATTGCTCGACTTCGCTCGGACCCGCCAGGCAGGATGAGACCAAGTCGGCCTCGCGCTCGAGTGCCTCCAGATAGCGAGCGGTGCGAGTGCGGTCGCGCGTAACGATCTTGTTGCAAGCGCAGTAATAACAGACCGTATCGCAAAATGGCAGGTGTACATACAGCGACAATGGACCGGATGCCGCACTGCGCGTTGCCAGCGCGTGCTCGTGCGCCGCGGCGTCGTACGCCTCGACAAAACGATCCGCGGTCGGATACGACGTATAGCGCGGCCCGGGAATGTCTAAACGGCGCAGTTGCGCCGATGTCGGCAGCGCCACTTCATTGGATATCGTCATGTTCATACTTGCGGCCGTTCGCCCCGGGTATGCTGCAGTCGCCTGTATTATTTAGTTCCCGGCGCAACAGGACTTGATCAATATCAAAGCAATGTCGCGTCGGCCGGCCGGTCCATGCACGCATCGACGTTTTCCGCCTCCAGCCTCAAGGTTGCTTGCGCCAGCTGCAATCTGCGCGAGCTGTGCCTTCCGGTGGGTCTTTCAATCGGCGATCTGGACAAGGTGGAGGAATTGGTCGCGGTGCGCCGTAAGGTGAAGCGCGGCGAGAGTCTGTTTCGGGCGGGCGACCCATTTGAATCGCTGTACGCGGTGCGGGTCGGATTTCTAAAGAGCGCGGTGGTCACCAGTGCCGGCCGGGAACAGGTCACCGGTTTTCACATGGCCGGAGAAATCGTCGGGCTCGACGGCATTAGCACTTCCAAGCATACGTGCGATACGACCGCGCTTG
>CAZKNV010000500.1:0-1727 GCA_964554145.1 uncultured Burkholderiaceae bacterium | reverse complement strand
CGTAACTGCTCAATAACCCCTCTGGATTGATCTTTACACGGGAAGCGGTTTTGGGGTCATCTGTGCGGCATGAGCACGGAGCCCACCCTAGGAATTGGTTCGCTGGCGATTCCACCCGCCGAACAAACGCCATTGGTGTTGGCGTTGGTGGAGATCATCCGCCGCCAGGACGCGGAAATCAAGGCGTTGCGGGATGAGATTCACAAGCTCAAAGGGAACACCCAGCGGCCGAAGATCGAGCCGAGCCGGTTGCTGAAGCCGCCCAAGAAGAAATCGGACAAGCCCGACAAGCGGCCTGGCTCACAGAAGCGGCACAAGACGGCCGCGTTGCCCATTCACCAAGACCTGCCGGTGGTGATCGAAGGATTGCCCGAGGGAACGCGGATCGAAGGCTACCGCGATTTCGTCGTGCAGGACTTGAAGATCAAGGCGCACAACACGCGCTATCGGCGAACGGTGTACCGTCTGCCCGACGGCACGCTGCGGGTGGCCCCGAGGCCGGCCGAAGTCGCCGGGCATTTCGGCGTCGAGCTCAAGCAATTCATCCTCTATCAAGTGCATCAAACGCACGTTTCGCACGCGCGGCTCCTGGAACAATTGCGCGAGTACGGCATCGACATCTCCGCCGGCCAACTGGATGTGATCCTGCTCCACGGGCACGACGCCTTCCACGCCGAAAAGAATGCCTTGCTGCCAACCGCGCGCGAGGTGAGCGACGTACTGCACACGGACGACACTTCGGCCCGTCACTGCGGCCAGAACGCGGTCTGCACGCACATCGGCAACGAGTTCTTCGCATCGTTTCACACCACCGACAGCAAGTCGCGGCTGAACTTTCTCCAGCTATTGTGCCAGCCCCAGGAGCGCTACTCGCTCAACGAAGAGATGCTCTTGAGCCTGGAACTGTTGGGAGCGCCGCAAGTGCTGCGGGATCGCATCGCGGCACTGAAAGAGGCCACGTATCTCGGCCGCGAGATGTTTGCCAAGCAACTCGACCGCTGGAAAATCATCAGCCAATCGCATCGCACGCTGGTCTGTGAAGCGGCCCTGTACGGCACGCTGCTGACCGAGTGCTGGTACGACAACCTGGGCCTGATCAGCGACGACGCGCCGCAATTTAAACTCGGCTGCTTCGTTCACGGGCTGTGCTGGGTGCATGCGGAACGCAAGGTGTCGCGACTGATTCCGCTCACTCCCAAGCACAAGCAGGCCGTGGAAAACGTGCGCGACCAGATTTGGAAACTCTACGAGCGACTCAAGGTCTACCGTGCCGCGCCCAGCGAAACGGAGCGCGGGCGGCTGGCCGACGAATTCGATCGCCTGTTCCAGCAAAGCACCGGCTATCCCGCGTTGAACGAGGCCCTGTCGTTGTTGCACGCCAAGCGGGCCGGCCTGCTGGCGGTGCTGGAACACCCGCATTTGCCCTTGCACAACAACCTGTCGGAAACCGATATTCGCGAGTACGCCCGCCTGCGTAAGGTAAGCGGCGGCACGCGCAGCGATCTGGGTCGTCGTTGCCGCGACACGTTCCTGAGCCTGAAAAAGACGTGCCGCAAACTCGGTCTCTCGTTCTGGCAGTTTCTGAAAGACCGCCTGACAGGCGCGGCTACGATCGCGCCCCTGCCCGACCTGATGCGACAAGCCGCCGCCGCACACTAACCAAACCGCGCCGCCACCGCTTCGTCACGCAGGTCTACGCGCCCACCAAGGGATAATTGAGCAGTTAC
>CAZKNV010000499.1:0-1739 GCA_964554145.1 uncultured Burkholderiaceae bacterium | reverse complement strand
AGGCCGAAGAGCACCAGCGCAGAGAAAGCGTTAAATGTGAGGATCAGAGAGACACCGGGCTTACCGATTTTCTCGACGAGGTACGCCAAGTCCGCGACCGTCATCGCCAGCGCGGCCAGCAGCACCGCGAGTCCGTGACGCCACGTCAATTGCCGGTAGATGCGCTGCCAGAGTTGCGGCAACGAGCCGGCGACGACGTGCTGCTGCCGCGGCAGAACTGCGTTCATGGTGCGTGCTCCGATGCAAATTCCTGCGATGCAAGTTCCAGCGGCAGGCGTATCGAGGCGGTCACACCGCGCGGGCTGCCCGCTGCGAGTCTTACACCGGCGCGCGGACCGTACAACGCGGCGAGCCGCGATCGGGTATTTGCCAGACCGACACCGGCACCTGCCTGGCCGGAAAACCCGGCGCCGTCATCGCGTACTTCAACCACCAGATCGTCGCCCTCGCGGTGCGCGCTGATATCGATGCGACCGCCTTCGGGTAACGGTGCAAGGCCGTGCTTGATCGCGTTTTCAACCAGCGTCGGTAGCACCATCGGAGGCACGCGCGCATTGCCCAGCGAAGCATCGTGATCGATCGAGAAGTCCAGCCGCTCGCGCATTCGCATCTTGAGAATGGTCAGAAATGATCGCGCGAGCTCGAGCTCGCGGGCCAGCGTCGAGCCCGTTTGACGCATCGAAGGCAACGCTGCTCGCAGATAACTGATCAGGCTTGCCAGCATTTCGCGGCCCTGCGTCGGCACCGTTTCGTACAGACGCTTGACGTTGGCAAGCGTGTTGAAGAGAAAGTGCGGCTCGATCTGCGCCTGCAACGCAGACAGACGCGCCTCGACCATCTGCCCCTGCAGCGACTGGCGGCGACATTCGCTATCGACCAGCCGCGCTCGCGCCTCGTCGTCTTCGCGCGTGGCATTGAACAACCAGTAGGCCAGCGCGCCTACCGCAGTCCACAGCGAGAACGTGGAAGCCAGAAATCCGGGGTTCTCACGCAGTCGCTCGATCACAGGAAATCCGGCGACCACGAGCCGCGCCGGCACACTGATTGCGGCTGCGGCGGCACAGGCAGCAATGCCAAGCATCAAGGCGCGCGATGAACTCAGTTGCCTCGCGGCGGCATAGGCTTCCGCCACCGCGATCGCCAGCAGTAACAAGAAGCCGCTGATCAGCGTCTGGCGCAATGAGCGCACCAGCATGAACGCCCATTCGTCGAGCGGCTCGTAGTACAGAGACATCATGAAGCGCCCGAACAGCAACAGCAGGCAGAAATAGAAAACGATCGCGATCGACTTCAGATTCCACACGCGGATAAATGCCGCGCGCGCGGCCGACGGGAACGCGCCCGGGTCTACAAAGCGAAGGGGGCTGGCCATCGGGCAGATTTTGCGCGGAGCCGGCCGGCGTTGCAATCGACAGAGACGAACCGCAGGCCCGGCGGTGCGAAAGCCCCATAGTGACGACGAATTTGCGTGCCTGCTTATCTATACTCGGCCGCATGGCAGCAAGGGGAAAAGCAAGCAGTGGCGCGCAGCGCGCGGCCGATGGCGTTTGGGTGCGCTCGCGCGGGGCTGCGCCGATCACAGAAAGTAACGGTCGCCTGGCGCGCCTTCTGGCTGAGGCCGGCTGGATAGTCGGCGCTGTCGGCGCCGTTGCATTGTTCGCAATGCTGGCCAGCTTCAGCCAAAACGACCCGGCGTTTTCGCACTCGGCGGGCGCGGCTGGCGTCGAAAAAATCGGCGG
>CAZKNV010000498.1:0-1743 GCA_964554145.1 uncultured Burkholderiaceae bacterium | reverse complement strand
TTGTCGTAGCGCGCAACGCGCTCGCCGGTCGGCCCATAGACGAGCACGCTGTTCAACACGCGATCAGGTATGTCTGCGCCCCCGGTCGCTTCGCGCCCGCCCCCCGCGGGGGCACGCGATGAGCTTGGGGCGGCCCGGCGCTCATCGCTCTGCGGCGCTACCAGCGGCACTGTTCCGCCGATCAGCCAGATACGATGCTCGCGCGCCTGGTCCGCAAGAAATTCCTGGATCGGTCCCTGGCCGTCGGCTTCGCGTGATGCGACCTTGTCGGTATCGCGTTTGCCCATCAAGCAGAAATATTCAGGTAGCGCAACCAGTTGTGCACCGCCGTCAGCTGCTTGTGCAATCAATGCGGCAGCATCGCGCAGGTTTTCCTCGACCCTGGTGGTCGAAATCATTTGCACCCCGGCGACGCGTACCGTCGAATTCATTTGATCTGCTCCGCCGCACCGCTTGCAACTCGACTGCTCCGCGCGATCGCCGGATTGACCCACGTGCCGCTGATGTCGTATTCAAGCGCAAACACTTTTGACAGCGGATTGCGCAGTACGTACTGCGCCAGAAATGCGCCAAGGCCAAGAACCGGATTGGCAACCCCCAGCGCGAGAGCGGCGGTGCTCGCATCGATCTCCGGCAGCACTACCAGATGCAGTTGCTGTGTCTCGTTGCGCAGATCGATCGTGCCCGACATCAGTGCCGCTGCGCTGGCGCCGGCCATGCGGAAATTGTTGGTTGAAATGACTCCTTGCGCGATCGTGGCGTCGGCGCGAATCGAGTGGTAAGCGAAGCCATCCGCAAACTGGCGCCCGCCATCGAACATCAGTGTGCGTGACAACGACTGCAGTGACAGCAGGCTTAACAAGCGCGCGGCGTTGCCGGTTTCCACTTTAAGAAATCGGCCGTTATCGAGGCTCAATGCCAGCTTGCCTGACAGCGTCGGATAGTCGATATCGAGCGGCGATCCAAGCCACTCAATGTCGCCTTCGAGCGCACCCTGGCCGGAGGCCATCGCGCCGGAAAAGCCCAGACGATCGAGCGTTGCGCCGGCGTCGCGCGCATCGAGCTTGAAATTCATCTTCATGCGCCGTGCGCCGGTGCTCAATGCCGGCGCCCATTCGCCGCTGGCGGTCAGCTTCATGTCCGCATTGGTAATGTCGAAACGTCGAACGCGCCATGCAGGCGCACTTGCCGCGCCGACGTCTTGTGCAAGCAGATCGAGTCGGCCGAGCTTCAGATCGGCCAGCTCGAACTGTTCGGCCGCGATGTCGAGCGCGGGTAACCTCTTCGGCGGCGAATGAAGAACGTCGACGACTTCGCGCTTGCGGGCTGCGGGAATCGACAAACGCGACAGGCGCGCAGTGATCTGCTCCGGCCGCCACGCGACATAGCCGGCGACACCGTCGGAAACGACATTGGCGTTAAAGCCGCCATCGGCGTTGCGCGACGCTCCCAGAGTCACGTTGCGAAAGCTGCGGCCCATTAGCACCAGTTCCTGCGTTCGGATCGCAAGCAGATCGATCTGCACGTCAGAAGCCGTTGCGGTCGATGGCTTTGGCGCGGATGTATCGCCTCCGGGTTTTCCACTCAGCAGCGAAGACCACGCTTCGAGGTCAAGGCGCGGTACGGTTGCCAGCACCAGAACGCCGCTTTCGGGCAGATTCGCCGCTTCGTTAAGCGCAATCACGCCGCGCGTTACGCGAAATGCATTTTGCTCGCGCCGGCGCTCAAACCGCACTGCAAGCG
>CAZKNV010000497.1:0-1744 GCA_964554145.1 uncultured Burkholderiaceae bacterium | reverse complement strand
ACGCCTGGAACAACCAGTACGGAAACCCGGACGATGGAACCTGGATGCCCCACTGGCTGACGTGGCCCGCCGCATCGCGCTTGGTGAGTTTCTGCGCGTACGCCAGCTGTTCGGCCCAGGTTTGCGGCGGCCGGTTCGGATCGAGCCCCGCGGCCTTGAACATTTCCTTATTCCAGTACAGAACAATGGTCGAGCGCTGAAACGGAATGCCCCAGGTCTTGCCGCCGGTCTGGCTGTTTTCCATGAAGCTGGGATAGAAGCTCTTGACCCACGCCTGATCGCCCGGCTTCAGCACATCGTCGAACGGGATAATCGCGTCCTCGTCGATCAACGTGTACATGTCGGTGGAAAGCAGAATCGACAGCACCGGAGGATCGCCCGCCTTCACCGCGGTCAGCGCCTTCGCAATCGACTCCTGATAGCTGCCCGAATAAATCGGGCGCAGCTTGATGCCTGGATTGTCTTTCTCGAATTCGGCGGCGTAGCCGTCGATGATCTTGGTGATCGGCCCACCGACAGCGACCGGGTAGTAGAACGAAACTTCGACCGGCGCCTGCGCGAGTGCAAGCGCAGATACAAGCGCGCTCGCGCAACCGGCAAACCAGCGACTAAAACGTGTATACGACATCGTCTCCTCCTCTTGTGTGAGTGGCGCGGCGGCGCTCTAAGCGAGCATCGTCGCCACGTATGACTCGGGCGCGCGAATTCGCGCACCCGACGCATCAAAGCAGTGTTGTGCGTCGCCGGCCCATGCCAAGCGAATCACATCGCCGCCGGCTAACCCTACTGCGCCCGACTGGCGCACCGCAATACTGGTTTCACCGAGTTTGCAGGCGATCAGAGAATCGCCGCCCAGGTATTCGACACCATCGACCCGCGCCACGTGCTCGCCGTCGCGTTGCACGCGGATATGTTCGGGTCGCACACCAAGCAAGCCATCGGCGAACTGCGCCGGCAAGACCACCGGCCCGTCGGTTCCCTCAATGACAGCGCCATCACGCCGCGCGACCAGCGGCAGCAGGTTCATCGGCGGCGTGCCGATGAACCGCGCGACGAATGTGTTCGCCGGTGTTTCGTAAAGATCGACCGGCATTCCGTTCTGTTCGATCTCACCGCGGTTCAGCAGGATGACACGGTCGGCCATCGACATCGCCTCGACCTGATCGTGGGTGACGTACACCATCGTGATGCCGAGCTTGCGCTGCAGCGCGCGGATTTCGCTTCGCATCTCGGCGCGCAGTTGCGCATCGAGGTTCGACAATGGCTCGTCCATCAGGCACACCGGTGCGCGCCCGATGATCGCGCGGCCAAGTGCCACGCGCTGCTGCTGGCCGCCGGAAAGCTGCCCGGGTTTGCGATCAAGCAGCGTCGACAGCCCGAGCAAGCCGGCAACTTCCGACAGACGACGGCTGCGCTCTTCATCGGGCACCTTGCGCACTTTGAGCCCGAATACGATGTTCTCGCCGACATCGAGATGCGGAAACAGCGCGTACGACTGGAACACCATCGAAATATTGCGCCGCGCTGGCGGCATCCGCGTTACGTCGCGACCGCCGATGCTGATGCTGCCCGCGTCTGCCGTTTCGAGTCCTGCAATGATCCGCAGCGTGGTGGACTTTCCGCATCCCGAGGGGCCCAGCAGCACGTTCAGCGTGCCTTGTTCGAGCGCGAACGAAAGATCGCGCACTGCGTGCACGTCACCCCGCGGTGTCGCCCAATGCTTGCTCACCGCTTGAAGTGCAAT
>CAZKNV010000496.1:0-1745 GCA_964554145.1 uncultured Burkholderiaceae bacterium | reverse complement strand
GCACCAGCATCCTGTTCCTGATGCTGTACCTCATCTTCGCGCAGCAGATCACCGTCGGGCAGTTCTTCTCGCTGTTCATCTACTCGTTTTTCATCTTCGGGCCGCTGCAGGAGCTCGGCAACGTCATCAACACCTACCGGGAAACGGAAGCGTCGCTGGCGAACTTCGAGGCCATCCTCGCCATCCCCAAAGAGCGGCGGCCGCTTCAGCCGGTACCAGTCGGTCCGCTGACGACTCTGGCGTTCGACGCGGTCGGTTTTCAGCATCAGACGGCCTCGGTGCCGGCGTTGAGCGACATCTCGTTCGCAGCGGCGCGCGGCGAGACGGTGGCTTTCGTCGGCCCGTCCGGCGCCGGCAAGACGACGCTGATCAACCTGATTCCGCGCTTCCTGCGCCCGACCGCCGGCGAGATCGTGCTCGACGATGTGCCGATCGAGGACTTGACCTTGGCCAGTTTGCGCCGGCAGATCGCGCTGGTCTCGCAGGATGTCGTGCTGTTCGACGACACCGTCGCGGCGAACATTGCCTACGGCGGGCAGCGTGACGCTTCGATGGAGCGCGTGCGCGCCGCGGCGGAGGCGGCGTTCCTGTTACCGCTGATCGAAGCACTGCCGAAGGCGTTTGACACACCGATCGGAGAAAGCGCGGTCAAATTATCCGGCGGGCAACGCCAGCGAATCTCGATCGCGCGGGCATTGCTGAAGGATGCGCCGATCCTGTTGCTCGACGAGGCCACGTCCGCACTTGATTCGGAATCGGAGCGCTACATACAGGCATCGCTCGAGCGCTTGATGCGAGGGCGAACCACATTCGTGGTCGCGCATCGTTTATCGACGATCGAGCGCGCCGACAGGATCGTGGTGCTCGAGCACGGGCGCATCGTCGAGGTCGGCAGTCATCGCCAACTGCTGGCGCGCGGCGGCCTGTACGCGCACTTGTACGAGATCCAGTTCGCAACGCACTCGCCCGCGCCAGCTGCGGAACACCTTTCGGAGCAGATCAAGTGACGGCAACCACCACCACGATGAAGTCGATCAGCCGCTATCCGGTGCCATCGATCGACGACGTGCCCGACGATCTTCGCGCCCGCATGCTTGAAGTACAGGAAAAAGCGGGGTTCGTCCCGAACGTGTTCCTGACACTGGCGCATCGCCCCGACGAATGCCGGGCATTTTTCGCCTATCACGACGCGCTGATGCTGCGCGATTCGGGGCTGACCAAGGGCGAGAAGGAAATGATCGTCGTCGCCACCAGCGGTGCCAACGACTGCCTGTACTGCATCGTCGCGCACGGCGCGATCCTGCGTGTTTACGAGAAGCAGCCACTGATCGCCGATCAGATCGCGGCCAACTACCGCAAGGCAGACATCACCCCGCGGCAGAACGCAATGCTCGCGTTCGCGATGAAGGTAGCCACCGCATCGTCGACGATCGAAGACGCCGACTTCGAGGCGCTCAAGAAGCACGGATTCAGCGACGAAGACATCTGGGACATCGGTGGCATCGCTGCCTTCTTCGCGCTGTCGAATCGCATGGCGAACATGATCGGCATGCGGCCGAATGATGAGTTCTATCTGCTAGGGCGCTTGCCGCGCGACAAGAAAGCCTGAACGCGAATCGCCTGCTGGCGGTCGGTTACAACAGTATTCAACTCGTCAACTGACCGCGGGAAACTCGGCCAGCAGCTTCGCGAGCGCATCGTGGTCGATCGGCTTGACCATGTGGCCGTCGAACCCGGCTTTGCCG
>CAZKNV010000495.1:0-1745 GCA_964554145.1 uncultured Burkholderiaceae bacterium | reverse complement strand
CGCCGCTCTTCGCGCATCCATCCGCATTGCGACCCAACGCATCTCATGTTTTAGTATGAACAGGCCCTAAAATTATGAGAGCCGTTTTTATTGGCCAGCAAGTTGCCTTGGAAGAGCGAGCGGATTATAGGCACCGGGCCATCGACATTGGCGCGCCTGCGGCCCAGCGCCACAACCACCATTTAATGAATCAAACTGCTCCCATGCCAGTGATCGAAGTCGAGGATGCGCGCCTGGCTTCGCTTGCAGTTTGGCTTACATCGCTCGCGCCTCGCTACGGCCTCAATCTTTCTTCGCTGCGACCGGCATCGGTCGATGCGAGCTCGCGCCGCTACTTCCGGATCGATTGCGAAGACGGCAGCTTGATTGCGATGGATGCGCCGCCGACCATAGAGGACTCACGGCCGTTTATTCGCATTGCGGCACTGATGAGGGACGCCGGTATTAACGCTCCGCAAGTTCTCGCCAGCGATCTGGCGCAGGGGTTTCTTCTGCTGACCGACCTCGGCGATACGACCTACCTGGCTGCGCTGAACGAAGGCAATGCGTCTGAGCTCTTTGACGCTGCGCTCGACGCGCTGATTCGCTGGCAGCTTTCGACTCGAAATGAAGTGTTGCCTCCGTATGACGAAGCTCTGTTGCGGCGCGAACTCGGCTTATTCCCCGACTGGTACATCGCGCGGCATCTGCAACGTGAACTGACTGCATCGCAAGCCGACGTGCTCGAACAGATGTTCACGCGCATCGTTGCCGGGAATTTGTCACAGCCGACCGTTTTCGTTCATCGCGACTTTATGCCTCGTAATCTGATCGTTTCGGCGCCGAATCCAGGCGTGCTCGACTTCCAGGACGCGGTGCTGGGCCCGATCGCGTATGACGTCGTGTCGCTGTTTCGTGACGCGTTTATCAGCTGGGACGAAGATCGCGTGCACGAATGGTCCCGGCACTACTGGAACAAGGCGCGTCTAGCCGAACTTCCGGTGCGCGCGGACTTCGAAGAGTTCTGGCGCGACTTCGAATGGATGGGGGTGCAGCGACATCTGAAAGTGCTCGGCATTTTCGCGCGCGTCAGGTATCGCGACGGCAAGCCGCACTATCTTGAAGACGCGCCGCGCTTTATCGGCTATGTACGCGCGGTGGCGCAACGCTATGGCGACCTCGCACCGCTGGCGCGATTGTTCGATGAATTGGGCATGGTATGAGCGCTCCGCCGGGCCGCCCCAAGGAGGGCTCGCTCCCGCTTGGCGGGACGGCGCGCAGCGCCAAGGGTGCACCAATGAGTGTGGCGCCGACGCATGCATTGATCCTCGCAGCCGGCCGCGGAGAGCGAATGCGGCCACTGACGGACGCCACGCCGAAGCCGCTGCTGCAAGCCGGCGGCAAGCGCCTGATCGAATGGCAGATCGAATCATTGGCAGCCGCTAACGTGCGCGAGATCGCAATTAACGTCGCGCATTTGCCGAGCCAGTTTGAAGCGGCACTCGGCGATGGCCGCCGTTACGGTGTTGCGCTTCACTACTCGCACGAAGGTGAACAAGCAGGTGATGCACTTGAAACGCTGGGCGGCATCGTCAAAGCGCTGCCCTGGCTCGGCAGTGCGCCGTTTATCGTGACCAGCGGCGATATCGTGACCGACTTTCCGTACCAGCGACTTGCCGGTGCGAGCGTTGAGTTGCAGCAGGGTATGACGGATGCGCATCTGGTGCTGGTCGACAATCCGCCGCATCACTTGCGTGGAGACATGG
>CAZKNV010000494.1:0-1746 GCA_964554145.1 uncultured Burkholderiaceae bacterium | reverse complement strand
CGAAGCGACCGACGTCCAGGCAGGGCAGCTCCGCCCAACGCTTGCGCGCTGCGATCCAAGACCGCCGGCTATGAAGCGCGCGCCGCTGATATCTCGTCCTTCATGCCGCGAGTTAAAGCTGTCGTCGCTATGATGATCACCGATATAACCTTCGCACGGGCGCAGGAAAACCGATGAGACTCTCCAGTGATTCGATTGAAGACGGCAAACCCATCCCGGCCGAATTCGCGTTTTGCAAGACCGATCCGGCCAAGCACGCAACGCTGTCGGACAACCACAATCCGCATCTCGCCTGGGATGACGTGCCGGCGGCAACAAAATCGTTTGCGCTGATCTGCCATGACGTCGATGTGCCGAGCAAGGCGGATGATGTGATGAAGGAAGACCGCGAGATCCCGTCTTCGTTACCGCGCATCGATTTTTATCACTGGGTGCTGGTCGATATTCCGCCGACGCAGCGCTCGATCGACGCTGGGAGCTACTCGAAGGGAGTCAAGCCGCGCGGCAAGAACGGGCCGTCCGCACCAAATAACACTCGACAGGGTGTCAATGGCTACACCGATTGGTTTGCCAGCGACCACGACATGAGCGGTGATTATTTCGGCTACGACGGCCCGTGTCCGCCGTGGAACGATTCGATCGTGCACCGCTATGTGTTTACGCTGTATGCGCTCGATATCGATCGCGTGCCGCTCGACGGCAAATTCAGCGGGCCGGACGTACTGAAGGCGATCGAAGGTCACGTGACCGCAAAGGCACAGTTCACCGGCACCTACACGTTGAATCCGCGACTGGCTGCATGAGCCCCCAGGCCGCCCCGGGGGCTCATAGCTCCCGCTTGGCGGGACAGCACGAAGTGCGAAGGGTGCACCAATGACGACGACCTTGCTGCTGATCCGGCATGGCGAGACTGCGTGGAATGCCGAGCACCGCATTCAGGGGCAGCTCGATATTCCACTGTCGCCACTCGGAATTTTGCAGGCGGCCCGTCTGGCGGAATGCTTGTCGAACGAGCCGATCGATGCGGTGTATTCGAGCGAGCTGTCGCGCGCCTGGTTGACTGCGGTGCCGGTGGCCGATCGACTCGGCCTTGACATCATTGCAGAGCCGCGGCTGCGCGAACGTTCGTTCGGGTTCTTCGAAGGATTGACGTTGGACGAGATTGCCGAACGCTATCCAATGGAGTTTGCGCGATGGCGCGCGCGCGACCCGGCATGGCAGCTCGACGGCGGCGAAAGCGGCCAGCAGTTGATCGAGCGCGTGCTTGATGCCATAGGCGACATCGCAGTCAGACACGCGGGCCGCACGGTGGTGCTTGTCTCGCATGGCGGCGTGCTGGATGTCGTCTATCGCGCTGCGCGCTCGCTTGCCTGGCATGCGCCGCGTGAGCACCAGATGCTCAACGCCGCAGTGAATCGCCTGACCGCTTCGGCATCGCCTCTGGCGCTCGCGATTGAACGATGGAGTGACGTCGCGCACTTGAAGGAAGCGCGCGACGAACTGCTGACATAGCGCTACTTTCACAGGGAAACTATGTTCAATCGAAGCAAGTACACGCTGCAAGACATCGATCCTGAAGTCTGGTCCGCGATTGAAGGCGAGCATCGGCGGCAGGAGCAGCACATCGAGCTGATCGCATCGGAGAACTACTGCAGCCCGGCGGTGCTCGCGGCCCAAGGTAGCCAGCTGACCAACAAGTACGCCGAAGGCTATCCGGGCAAGCGCTATTACGGCGGCTGCGAGTAC
>CAZKNV010000493.1:0-1747 GCA_964554145.1 uncultured Burkholderiaceae bacterium | reverse complement strand
AATAGCCCGGCCATTTGACTCGCGCCGTGAAGGCCTGGATCGAGCCGTCGGTCATGAGTTTCACGGGACCGAAGCGCAGCTTCGCGCTGTTGAGCCGCTGCCGAGCGAGCACCTTCTCAATGCCCTCACGCGGGTCGATGCCGAGTCCGAAGAACGCAGCGACGATACGCAACGGAAAGTCTTCGCGCACCGTTGCAGCCTGCAGGCTGCTAACGCTTTCGTCCGAGAGATCGTTTGTCAGATCCGCGGCCGTTGTCACTCCCGCGGCCTGTGCGAGTCGAGCGAAGTTCCAAACCGCGCGCTCAGTGCGTCCGGCGCGAAATGGATCACCGACATACTGGAACACCGGAAACATCGCCGCCATCTCGGCGAGTTCTCCGGTGGGTTCGCCGCGATCGTCACGCACGATTCCATCGACGTCGGTCTCGCGCGTAATCCCCACTCGCGCCAGCATCGCCGAATTGGCATTCAGAACGTGGAAATTCGAGTGAATGACTGCGATCGGCCGCTGCTGTGAAACTCGATCGAGATCGGCCGCCATCATGCGGGGGCCACGAAACAGAATCGGATCGAATCCCCATGCGACCAACGGCGCCCCGGGATCGCGCAGGTCGGCGTCCGCCTGCTGCAATCGCTCGACCACAGCCTCGATGCTGCGCAGTGCGGGCCACATGGACCCATCGGGTGATCGGCGCTCATAGAAGCCAACGTAGGGGTAATCCCAGATGCCACCTTCGAGCAGATGGCTGTGACCTTCGATCAGACCGGGCATGAGGACCCGATCTGCGTAACGATCATCGATGCGGTGCATTCCCCACGTTGCCAATGTTGCTGTATCCCCCACGCCAAGGACGCGTCCATCGAGCACCGCGACTGCGTCTGCTACGGGAAGCGTGCGGTCCATCGTCAGGATGCGACGCGCCGGGTAGATCGTGAATGGTGGGCGAGAGGTGGCCATATAGTGCCGATGATCTCAGCTCGACGCGCGCCGCGCATCTTCGCGAATCATGTCGGCCGCCTTCTCGGCGATCATGATTGCCGGCGCGTTGGTATTGCCGCTGACGAGGACCGGCATGATCGAGCAGTCAACGACCCGCAGGCCACCGATGCCGTGCACCCGCAGCCGCGCATCGACGACTGCCAGCGGGTCAGTTCCCATCTTGCAGGTTCCCGAAGGGTGAAAGATCGTCGCGCCGTTGTTGCGCGCATATTCCAGCAGCGCATCGTCGCCAACGGCCTCCGGACCGGGATTGACCTCGCGCCGCACGAACGGTCGCATCGGTTCGGATTGCGCGATGGCGCGTGCTGCGCGCATACCTGCGACTGTTGTGCGGCGGTCGAGTTCTTCGTTCAGATACCACGGCTGCATTGACGGCGCATCCGTCGGATCGCTCGAACTGATCGCGATGCGTCCGCGCGATGCCGGCCGCAGCTGGCAGATCGAGAGCGTGAATCCAGAGAACGTATGCACGGCGCCACCTGCCATGTCGGCCGAAAGCGTGGCCACATGAAACTGGATGTCCGGTGTCGCCGCTTCACCGGGTAGCGCGCGCATAAAGCAGCCGCCCTGATTGATTCCGACCGCCAGCGGTCCGCGCCGTGCGAGCAGCCACTGCAGTCCGATCTTGATGCGGCCGTGGAGCGAACGCAGTTCATCGTTGGTGGTGATTGGCTGCGTGCATTCGTAGATCAGCCGAATCTGCAGATGGTCCTGCAGGTTTTCGCCAACACCCGACAGGTCATGTAC
>CAZKNV010000492.1:0-1749 GCA_964554145.1 uncultured Burkholderiaceae bacterium | reverse complement strand
TAGCCGTCGATCGTTGCACCGCTCGACAGCGCGAGCGGCGAATCGAATCGATGCAACTGCGGCGTAACGACGCCGACCGAACCGGGCTCACCGTTCATATGTGATAGATATTGCCTGATGCTGGCGGTGTCAAACTTCGGTTGTTGTCCCGTGGGAGGAGTGCATCGTGAATTACATCGTTTACGGAATGGCGTCGTCCGGCAACTGCCACAAGATCAAGATGGCGCTGGAGAACCTGCGCTTGCCTTATCAATGGCGCGAAATCGACACGCTGAAAGGCGAAACGCGAACACCCTCGTTCCTGGCGATGAATCCGAATGGGAAAGTGCCTGTGCTGGCGATCGATCAGACAACGTTCTTGCCCGAATCGAACGCAATCCTGTGGTATCTCGCCGAAGGAACGCCATTGGTGCCTGAAGACAAGCTCGAACGAGCGCACGTACTGCAATGGATGTTCTTCGAGCAGTACAGCCACGAAACTGCGATCGCGGTCGCGCGCTATATCCGCGCGTTTCTGAAGCAGCATGACAATCCTCGCCTGCCCGAACTCGAAAAGCGCGGCTACGCGGCGCTCGGCGTAATGGACCGGCATCTGTCGGAGCGCGATTATTTCGCCGGCGAGGCACTGTCGATCGCCGACCTCGCATTGTTCGCGTACACGCACAAGGCCGATGAAGGCGGCTTTGATATCGCTCCCTATCCAGCGGTCGTCGCGTGGCTCAACAGAGTCGCCGCCGCGCCCGGCGTATCGGCGATGCCGTCGCCATCGCCATGAGCACTCTGTTGCAGCACCTTCGTACGCTGGCGCGCGCCAATCGGCTCGCCAATCACCGGCTGCATGGCGCATGCAGTCAACTTACGAACGACGAGTTCAAGGCGACCCGCACCAGCTTCTTCCCCAGCTTGTGGGCCACGCTGAACCACATCCTGATTGTCGATTGGTACTACATCGCCGCGCTGTATCGCGAGGCCGACATGCGACGCGCGTTCGATTCCGAAACGCCGTTTGACGACATGCGCAAGCTTGCCGCGGCGCAGGTGAAGTCCGACCAGCGATTGATCGACTGGTGCGACCGCGCCGATGACGCTGCGCTCGAAGCCGAAGTCGAGATGGATCGCGACACCTTTGTTCAGCGCGATCGCGCGCGTCATGTGCTGATGCATTTGCTGACGCACCAGATTCACCATCGGGGCCAGGCGCACGCGATGCTGGCCGGAACTGCCATCAAACCGCCGCAGCTGGACGAGTTCGTGATGCCGAGCGAAACGCATTACCGGGTGGACGACCTCGCCGCACTGGGCTGGACCGAGGCTGATCTGTTCGGACAGCACGCGAAATAGGGCGACACTACTAACATACGTCCATGAGTGTGCTCGATGAGTGTGATCAAGACTTGCCTTAACTCGCGCCAAGTCGAAGTTCAGTCGAACGCGGACGCAATGCGCGCGCTGGTCGCAGACCTGAAGGACAAGGTCAATGCGGTTGCCGTCGGTGGCGGCGCTCAAGCGCGCGCGAAGCACACTGCGCGCGGCAAGCTGCTGCCGCGCGATCGCGTCCAGATGCTGCTCGATCCCGGCACACCGTTTCTCGAACTTTCGCAGCTTGCGGCCTACGGCATGTATGGGGATGCGGCACCGTCGGCCGGCATCATCACCGGCGTCGGCCGGGTGTCCGGTCGCGAGTGTGTAATCGTGTGCAACGACGCCACTGTCAAGGGTGGCACCTACTATCCGGTCACCGTCAAAAAG
>CAZKNV010000491.1:0-1753 GCA_964554145.1 uncultured Burkholderiaceae bacterium | reverse complement strand
GGCGCGGCGGGCCCCATGATGAGATCGCAGCGCTGGAATGCGCGCGCGAAGTCCTCGGCGATGAGGCGCCGCACGCGCTGCGCCTGCAGGTAGTAAGCGTCGTAATAGCCGTGCGACAGCACGTAGGTGCCGATCAGGATGCGGCGCTTGGGCTCGGCGCCGAATCCTTCGGAGCGCGACTTCTTGATCATGTCCGTGAGGTCGGTGTAATCGGCCGCGCGATGTCCGTAGCGCACGCCGTCGAAGCGCGACAGATTGCTCGACGCTTCGGCAGGCGCCACCACGTAGTACACCGGGATGCCAAGCTCGGCATTGGGCAGCGAAATGTCGACCAACGTGGCGCCGAGCCGTTGATATTCGGCCAGCGCTTCGCGTACCGCCGCTGCAACGTCGGGTTGCAGCAAATGGCTGAAAAACTCTTTCGGCACTCCGATCTTCAAGCCCTTGACATCGGTGTCAAGTTGCCGTGTGTAGTCTTCGCGCGGCCGATTTACGCTGGTCGAATCCTTCGGATCGAAGCCGAGCATCTGGTTGAAAACAAGTGCGGCATCCTCGGCCGAGCGCGTCATCAGTCCGGCCGTGTCCAGGCTCGACGCAAACGCAATCATTCCCCACCGCGACGGGCGGCCGTAGGTGGGCTTGGTGCCAGTGATGCCGGTAAAGGCTGCCGGCTCACGGATCGAACCGCCGGTATCGGTCGCGGTTGCGGCCGGCGCCAGGCGCGCGGCCACTGCCGCGGCCGAGCCGCCTGACGAGCCGCCGGGCACCGCACCGGTATCCCACGGATTCAGCACGTTGCCGAATGCGCTGTTTTCGTTCGACGATCCCATCGCAAACTCATCGCAGTTGAGCTTGCCGAGGGTCACCATGCCGGCTTGCTTCAGGTTATCGACCACGGTGGCGTCAAAAGGGCTTTGATAGCCGCGCAGAATCTTGCTCGACGCGGTCGAACAGAAATCCTTCGTGACGAAAATATCCTTGTGCGCGATCGGCACACCCGTCAGCGGCGTGGCATCACCCTGGCCATTACGTGCGAGGCGTGCGTCGGCCTCCGCCGCCTGGGCTAGCGTAACTTCGGGACGCACGTCGAGAAACGCGTTCAGGTTCTGGTGAGATTCAATGCGTGCCAGATACGCTTGCGCCAGCTCGACTGCCGATATTTTCTTGCCAGCTAGCGCACGCGACAGTTCAGCGAGCGAGCAATGCGCAATCTCCATCGCTACTCCACCACACGCGGAACGACAAACAGGCCGCCCAGCTGCTGCGGCGCGTTGTCCAGAACGGCCGCGCGCTGATCGCCTTCGGTGACAACGTCGTCGCGCAGGCGGGCAGTGCCGCCCAGCGGATCGGCCATCGGCTCGATACCCGTGGTATCGACCGCCTGCATGCGCTCGATCATCGCGAAAATATCCACCAGCTGCGCCAGCGTGCGCTGGGCCTCATCGTCGGTGATCTCGATGCGCGCAAGGTGCGCGATGCGCCGGACCTGATCGAGATCGAGTGACATGCGCGCGGGATGGTTTTGCGGAGAGGTACGCGGGGAAAAATAGGGGATATCGAGGAGATCAAACGCGAAAAAAGTTTATCATTCGCGGCACTTTCTAGCCTAGGCAGCTAAGTCGTCACTGTTGCCTCACTATTACTCATGTTCGGTTTTCTTCGTAGTTACTTTTCCAACGACCTCGCGATTGACCTCGGCACCGCCAACACGCTGATCTACGTGCGCGGCAAGGGCATCGTGCTCGATGAACCT
>CAZKNV010000490.1:0-1758 GCA_964554145.1 uncultured Burkholderiaceae bacterium | reverse complement strand
GCCTCCTCTACCCGTGTTTGGAACGCGACCACCGGCTTGAAAAACATGTGCGCGAATTTGGACCAGGGAATCGAAACAAAAAGCAGCGTCGTAAAGAACATGTAGATCCCAAACAATATCCAGGTCGATGCGGTATACCCGGCCGTCGTTTGCATGTAATGCCACAGCAGCGCGAACACGACGCTCACGAGAAGCGAGCCGACGAACAAGTCCGCGCGGCCAAGATGAAAAGGCGAAGCGCCGTCATACAGAACGTTCACTCTGAGGAAGAAGAAAAACCAAAGCCCCCCGATCAGAATCATCAGCGCGCCGATGGTCCATAACGTGGGCAGGATGGCCGGTGTCGGCGCTGCGGCTGGATAAGCGAAGATCATCACAACGGTCGTAATCAAGTACAGCAGGAAGCCGTACATCATCAGCAGATGCGAGATCCGCCTCGGCCATTTGCAGAACTCGCCGGAAACTGCGGCCTCTGCGATGGTGGCAAGCGCGAGCGAAGCTGTCTCACCGCCGCTGAGGCGCCTCAGTGCTGCCGCCTGCGATCTTTGCCTGCGCTGCGAGAAGAACGTGCCGCTCCCCTTGTGAACCATGTCGAACACCGTTCCGATCAGCACTGCAAGTGCCATCAGGATGATGTAGCCCTGCATCGGCAGTAAATCATTCACCGCAGCAAATGGATTGTTGGTGAACATCGTTTTCCCTCCGCGACCTCGAATCATTCTAAGCGCCAGCCGCGGCGCAAAGCGCCAGGGCATTCGTGAATCTTGCTATGCACCCATAGACGGCTTGAATGCACGGGCTTGGCGTGCTAGTGGCATGATCGCCCGATGAAAAGTTCAATGCTCGTTTGCCAGATCAGCGACCTGCATGTCAGGTTGCCGGGCGAGCTATCGCGCCGAGTCGTGGACTGCGCGGCGTTGCTCGAGCAGTGCGTTGAAGCGATCGTGAGGTTGCCGCAGCAGCCTGACGTTGTGATTGCGACCGGTGACCTTGTCGATGGCGGCCGCGTCGACGAATACGCGCACGTGCGGCGGCTGCTTGCACCGCTATCGATGCCGGTGTACTTGATCCCCGGCAATCGTGACGACCGCGCAGCAATGCGAAGTGCCTTCTCCGATCATGATTATCTGCACCAATGGCCGCCGTTCGTCCAGTACGCCGTCGACGACTGGCCGTTGCGGATTGTGGCGCTGGACACGGTTGTACCGACTGAAAGCGGTGGCCGCCTATGCGCGGAGCGTCTCGACTGGCTGGATCGAACGCTCGCATCCAAGCCCGACAAGCCGACGCTGTTGATCATGCACCATCCGCCGTTTCCGACGTTCATCGGTTCGAAGGACCGATTCGGGTTCGACGGCGGCGAAACCCTTGCTGAGATTGTCGCGCGCAACCCTCAGATTGAGCGGGTCCTTTGCGGCCACGTGCATCGCCCCGTTACCTTCCGTTTCGCCGGCACCATCGCTTCGATTTGCCCCAGCACCGCGCACCAGACGACGCTCAATCTTGCGTCCGATGCCGCCCCCACATTTACGTTGGAGCCACCTGGATTTCAGCTTCACGCCTGGAAGCAAGACGTGGGCGTAGTCAGTCACACCGCTTGTATCGGAGACTATGCGGGCCCGTACCCCTTCCGTTAGGCGCCGCGGCGTTTCTGCGCGTGGATATTCTTGAAAAGCTGTTCCAGCGGGCTCGCCGCCGGCCCAGGCGCATCGTGCTGCCGGAGGTCGGCGACGAACGCATCGTCGAGGCTGCGCGCAG
>CAZKNV010000489.1:0-1764 GCA_964554145.1 uncultured Burkholderiaceae bacterium | reverse complement strand
CTTGACACCCTGTGCGCCCAGCCGCATCGCGTTCTGCATCGCGCGCTTCATCGCGCGGCGAAACATGATGCGCTTTTCCAATTGCTGCGTAATCGAATCGGCAATCAACTGTGCGTCCAGCTCGGGCTTGCGGATCTCTTCGATGTTCACGTGCACCGGCACGCCGAGCATCTTCTGCAACGCGGTTTTCAGCGACTCGATGTCTTCGCCTTTCTTGCCGATCACGACACCCGGCCGCGCCGAATAAATCGTGATGCGCGCGTTCTTCGCCGGACGCTCTATAACGATGCGCCCTACCGACGCGCTGCGCAGTTTCTTGCGCAGGTACTCGCGAACCTTCAAATCCTCGCCGAGCATCCGGGGAAACTCCGGCCCGGTCGCGAACCAGCGCGATGCCCAGTTTTTCGTAACGGCAAGCCGGAATCCGGTTGGATTGATCTTCTGACCCATGTTCTGCCTACTTCTTCTGTTTAGTGTCGCCGACCGTCACAAAAATGTGGCAGGTCTTCTTCGTGATGCGGGTTCCGCGGCCTTTTGCGCGCGCAGCAAAGCGACGCAACGATGGCCCCTGTTCGACATAAATGCGGGTAACGCGCAGTTCGTCGATATCGGCGCCGTCGTTGTGCTCGGCATTCGCGATCGCAGACTCGAGCGCCTTCTTGATCAGCCCCGCCGCTTTCTTTTGCGTAAACGACAGGATATTGAGCGCCTTATCGACCGGCTTGCCGCGCACGAGATCGGCGACCAGCCTGCCCTTCTGACTCGACAAGCGCACGCCGCGTACTGATGCTGTGGTTTCCATCGTCGTCACCTATTGCTTCTTCGGCACGGTGGCCTTCCTATCCGCTGCATGGCCCTTGAACGTACGGGTCAGCGCGAATTCGCCCAGTTTGTGGCCCACCATGTTCTCGTTGATATACACCGGCACGTGCTGCTTGCCGTTATGCACCGCGATCGTCAGTCCGATGAACTCGGGCAGGATCGTCGAGCGGCGCGACCAGGTCTTGATCGGTTTTTTATCGCGCGTTGCCGACGCCGTTTCGACTTTCTTCAATAGATGCCCGTCGACGAACGGGCCCTTTTTCAATGAACGCGACATTCGGTTTCCTTACTTTCTATTGCGCCGTTGCACGATCATCGAATCGGTGCGCTTGTTCTTGCGCGTGCGATAACCCTTGGTCAACGTGCCCCACGGGCTGACCGGATCGCGCTTGGTGCCGGTGCGGCCTTCGCCGCCGCCGTGCGGGTGATCGACCGGGTTCATTGCGACACCACGCACCGTCGGACGCACGCCACGCCAGCGCATCGCACCGGCCTTGCCGATCTGGCGCAGACTGTTTTCTTCATTACCGACTTCGCCGATCGTGCCGCGGCAATCGATCAGCACGCGACGGATTTCACCCGAACGCAAACGCAATTGCGCGTAACTGCCTTCGCGCGCCAGCAGTTGCACGGACGTGCCCGCAGCGCGCGCCATCTGCGCACCCTTGCCCGGCAGCATCTCGACGCAGTGAATCGTCGTGCCCACGGGAATATTGCGCAACGGCAGCGTGTTGCCGGCGCGAATCGGCGCTTCGTTGCCGCTCATCAACTGCACGCCGACCGCGACGCCTTTCGGCGCCACGATGTAGCGGCGCTCGCCGTCGGCATACACCAGCAACGCGATATGCGCAGAGCGGTTCGGATCGTATTCGAGCCGCTCGACCTTAGCGCCAATGCCGTCCTTGTCGCGCTTGAAGTCGATCAGGCGATAGGTTTGCTTGT
>CAZKNV010000488.1:0-1768 GCA_964554145.1 uncultured Burkholderiaceae bacterium | reverse complement strand
CGATGACGAGACGTTGCCACTCGTGAAAGCGCGACTGGAACCGCTGCGCACGACTGCCCGCCCGTTCGTCGAGAAACCGGAGCTGCACAGCCCGACCATCTGGGTGAAGCCCGAGGTCGTCGCGGAAGTGAAGTTTCAGAGCTGGACCGACGATGGCGCTTTGCGCGCGCCGGTGTTTCTACGTCTGCGCGATGACATTGATCCGAATAGCGTTCGACGCGCGATGCCTGCCGAGGCGCGGCGTACTTCTGCCTCGGCGGCAAAGCCAAGCGCAGCGAGCGGGATCGGCGACATCTTGCAGCAGTTGGAAAACAAGAAGAACTCATTCACGCTCGCCGTTGGTGCGCATCAGATCAAGCTGACGCATCTGGACCGCGTGTACTGGCCGGCGGATCAAGCGCTGAATCAGCCGGCGCTGACCAAGCGCGACCTGCTGCGCTATTTCGCGCAAGTGTCGTCCCTCATCCTGCCGCATCTGGCGGATCGTCCGCTGACGATGATCCGCATGCCCGACGGCATTCACGGCCAGCGCTTTTTCCAGAAACACTGGGAGCAAGAGCGGCCCGAGTTCGTCGAAGGCATCACCGTCTTCTCGGGCCACAAGGACGAAAGTCACGACTATCTGTTGTGCAACAACCTGCCGACGCTGCTATGGCTGGCGCAATCCGGGACGCTCGAGTTCCACATCTGGCATTCGCGCGCAAAGCCCGGCCCGGATGCCGCGGTGAAGAGCACCGATTACGCGAGCTCGCTTGAGTCGCTCGAAGGCTCGGTGCTCAACTATCCCGACTATGTGGTGTTCGATATCGACCCGTACATCTATTCGGGCAAGGAAGCGGCAGGCGACGAACCCGAGCTGAACACGGTTGCCTTCGAGAAGGGCAAGGAAGTGGCGTTCTGGCTGCGCGAGCTGCTGCACAGCATGTCACTCGAGCCGATCGTCAAGACGTCGGGCAAGACCGGCCTGCATGTATTCGTGCCGATCAAGCGCACGATCGATTTCGACGCCGCGCGCGAAATATCCGAGATCGTCGGGCGGCACCTGATGCGACAGCATCCGAAGGACATCACAATGGAATGGAGCGTGCCGAAGCGCACGGGCAAGATATTCATGGACTACAACATGAACGTGCGCGGCAAAACGCTGAACGTCGCATATTCGCCACGCGGCGCGAGCGGAGCGCCGGTATCGATGCCGCTCACATGGGACGAACTGGCCACGGCGCATCCACTAGACTTCAGAATCACGAACGCCGGTGAGCGCCTGGCAAGGACAGGTGATCGCTGGCGTGACGCGTTGAAAGCGAAGCAGAGTCTCGAACGCGCGGCTGAGCGCGCGAAGAGTTGACTAAGAAATCGGAGGAAGGCATGGCCGCACGATCGATCGGATCTCTGACCATTGCGTTTGGATTGGTCTCGATCCCGGTGAAGCTGTTTTCAGCCACCGAGTCGAGCAAGGCGATCTCATTCAACATGCTGCACAAGGATTGCGGCTCGCGCCTGAAGCAGCAGTACCTTTGCCTGAAAGAAGAAATTCCGGTCGCGCGCGAAGACATCGTCAAGGGCTATGAATTTGCGAAGGACCAATACGTGATGTTCACGCCCGAGGAGCTGAAGGCGCTCGAAGAGGCGGGCACGCAAACCGCGGACATCACCGAGTTCGTGCCGATCGAAGCGATCGACCCGGTGTACTTCGACAAGGCGTACTACCTCGCGCCGGACAAGGGCGGCGCCAAGCCCTACGCGCTGCTGGCAAGGGCGCTGCGCG
>CAZKNV010000487.1:0-1769 GCA_964554145.1 uncultured Burkholderiaceae bacterium | reverse complement strand
TCGATGCCGTGCTGAACCTGCATCTGGTTCAGCGCCGGATCGACCATCTCGATCGGATCTTCGACGGTGCTGACGTTGACTTCGTCGGTCGCCAGCTGCTTCAGCGTTGAGTACAACGTCGTCGTTTTGCCCGAGCCGGTCGGCCCGGTGACTAGCACGATGCCCGACGGCCGATGGATCCAGTGCTCCCACGTCTTTGCTTCTTCATTCGAGAAGCCGAGCTCGGCGTAACTGCGCACGACGACTTCCGGATCGAAGATGCGCATTACCAGCTTTTCGCCGAACGCTGTCGGCAGCGTCGATAGGCGAATCTCGACTTCGCGGCCGGCGTTAATTCCCGTGCTGACCTTGGTCTTGATCCGCCCGTCCTGCGGACGCCGCTTCTCGACCACATCCATGCGCCCGAGCAGCTTGATGCGGCTCGTCATCGCGCCCATCACTCCCGCCGGCACCTGATAAACCTGATGCAATACGCCGTCGATGCGGAATCTTGCAACGCCGAATTCGCGCCGCGGCTCGAGATGAATGTCGCTGGCGCGCTGATCGAACGCGTATTGCAGCAGCCAGTCGACGATATGAATGACATGCGCATCGTTGGCCTCGACCTTGCCGCCAAGCTCGACCAGTTGCTCGAAGCTCGAGACCAGCGCAGTGCTGCCGGTCTTGGCCGCGCCGCGCACCTGCTGCGCGAGTTTGAAAAACTCTGTGGTGTAGCGCGCCACATCGAGCGGATTGGCGACGACGCGCAGCACGGTCTTCTTTGTGATCTGCTCGATCTCGCGATCCCAGCCCGTCAAGAACGGCTCGCTGGTGGCGATCGTTACTTCGGCAGCGCCCATCGCCACCGGCAAGATGGAATACGTCGTTGCGTACGACGATGACATCACATCGACCACGCGCGTGAAGTCAACTTTCAGCGGATCGATATGGAAGTACGGCAGCGCGGCTTTTTCTGAAAGCCAGCGCGTCAGAGTTTCGAGGTCGAGTAACTGCCGATCGGCCTGCGGCGACCGATAGTTCATCTCGGCCAGCACTACCAGCGGATGCCCGGCGCGCTCTCGGCCACCGGTCACCTTGAAGCGCTCGGCGTCGGCCGCGGACAACAGACCATCGGCCACCAGTTGTTTGACTACATAGGCGCTGGTGACTCGGCCGGGAGGTGGCTGCGCCTGGCTGGTTTTTTCGCGCAGTTGCGTGGCGACTTTCAACGCTGCAGCACCGTCCTTTGGATTCATGCCGGCTGCGAAGCCGCGTAACGACCAGCCATCGATTTCGCGCGATCGGGCGCGTTTTCAAAATCGGCAACCACCGCGTCAACCGCACGCTTGGTCAACGGCACGCTTTCCAGCGGCTCGATGTACTTGCGCGCCAGATACGACTTCAACATGTCAGCCGACATCACATGCGCTTTTTGATCGTGCTCGCTGGCAAACAGGAACAGCGTTCGCAGCGGGCTCATCCAGCGCAGCTTGGCGCGTGAGAACTCCATGCCGTTCCAGAGCTTGAACCAGTTGCCGCGCTGCCAGCGCCCGATTTCTTCCTGCACGCGCGCGTCTTCGACCGGATCGAGCTTTGCAATGTCGGTGACCGGATCGGGCATCACGATATCGGCCTTGTGCTCCGCAGCAGCACGCATGATCAGTCCGGTCGATACCTTGATACCGCCCGGCACCGTCGTCACCGGGAACACCCCCGACAGCTGCATGCCGTCGATCTTGGCGCGCAACTCCGAAGCAAGCAGGCTCGACTTGATATACGTCGCCTGATCG
>CAZKNV010000486.1:0-1770 GCA_964554145.1 uncultured Burkholderiaceae bacterium | reverse complement strand
GCAGCTGACGGGACACGCTGGTCATGCATGACCTGACCGGTCATGCACATCACTTCCTCAATCCGTTTACTTCCGTTGTTCCGCTGCGTTCAATGATCGACGGCATCGTGCTGGGGTTTGACTTTGGCATGCGGCGCATCGGCGTTGCCATCGGCAACAGCCTGACGCGCGAAGCACGCCCGTTGACAACCATCGATGCAGTCGAGAACGACGTTCGTTGGGACGCATTGAGCGCTGTGATTGAACAATGGCAGCCGGTGCAATTGGCGGTCGGCATTCCGCGCTATCCGGACGGCGCACCGCACGCGATGACCGCGCGCTGCGAGCGCTTCGTGCGCCAACTCGAAGGCCGCTATCAGCTGCCGGTGGCGAGAGTCGATGAGCGATACAGCTCGGCGGTGGTCGAGCATGCCGATGATGTCGATGCGGCTGCCGCCGCAATCATTCTTCAGCAGTGGTTGCAGGACCATGCTTGAGCTGGACGCCGAAGCGATCTATCGGCAGCTGGCGCAGCGGGGGCGCGAACATTATGGTCGGGAGCCGTTGCATCTGGTCGGCGTGCATACGGGCGGCGTCTGGCTGGCCGAGCGGTTAAAGCGCGAGTTGAATGTCGACGCGCCGGTCGGCATCCTCGACGTTTCTTTTTATCGCGACGATTTCGATCAGGCCGGACTGAATCCGGCAGTGCGGCCGTCGCGGATTGCGTTCGACGTTGCCGGCAGCCACATCCTGCTGGTCGACGACGTGTTGAACACCGGACGCACGGTGCGTGCGGCGATGAACGAGATCTTCGATTATGGTCGCCCTTCGAAAATTGACCTGGCGGTGCTGATCGATCGCGGCGGCCGTGAGTTGCCGATCGCAGCGAGCATCGTCGGTGCGACGATCGAGTTGCCGCCGTCGGTCAGTGTGGTGCTGACACGCGACGACGACGACAAGCTGCATTTAACGATGGAAACACGCGGTGAATAACCCGCAGCTCAATCGTGAAGGCGAGCTGCATCATCTGCTGTCGATCGACGGTCTGCCGCGTGGGGTGATCGAGCGCATCCTGACCACTGCGGACAGCTTTATCAACATTGCCGAGCGCGAGGTGAAAAGCGTGCCGCTGTTGCGCGGCAAGAGCGTGTTCAACTTGTTCTTCGAAAACAGCACGCGCACCCGGACGACGTTCGAGATTGCGGCGAGGCGATTGTCGGCCGATGTCTTCAACCTCGACATTGCGCGTTCGAGCGCGGCCAAGGGCGAGTCGCTGCTCGACACGATCGACAACCTGACTGCGATGCAGGCCGATACGTTCGTCGTGCGTCATGGCACCAGCGGCGCGCCTTATCTGATTGCGCGCCATACGAGTGCGCAGGCGCCGCACATTCACGTGATCAATGCCGGCGACGGCCAGCACGCGCATCCGACGCAGGGCCTGCTCGATGCCTACACGATCCGGCATTTCAAAAAGGATTTTACGAATTTGACTGTCGCAGTCGTCGGCGACATCCTGCATTCGAGAGTCGCGCGCTCCGATATCCACGTGCTGACGACGCTCGGCGTGCCAGAGGTGCGCGCGGTCGGGCCGCTGACCCTGCTACCGGCGGGCCTTGAGCAGATGGGCGTGCGCGTATGCACCCAGCTTAACGACGGTATTCGCGATGCCGATGTGATCATCATGTTGCGGCTGCAGAGCGAGCGGATGCGTGGCGCGCTGTTGCCGTCGGCCGCGGAATATTTCGCCAACTACGGGTTGACCGCCGACAAACTCGCGCTGGCGAAACC
>CAZKNV010000485.1:0-1785 GCA_964554145.1 uncultured Burkholderiaceae bacterium | reverse complement strand
CGACTGATCGGCCGGTGTTATGTCGGAAAAGTCGAAGTCGTGCTCGGTGCCGTTGTTGCGACGAGTCGTTCCGTATTGCGACCAGCCATCGCCTTCCCATGCATTGTCAGTGGAAGCCTCAGCCGCGGTTTCGGTGCCCGCAGGCGCCGCCGGTGCCTCTACGGCCAAGGACTGATCAACCGTGCTCTCAGCCGCCGCAGCCGCTTCCGCTTCGGCTTCATCGGGCTCCAGAAATGGGTTGTTGCCCATTGCCTGGTTGACTTCCTGCGCAAAATCGAGCGACGACAACTGCAGCAGTCGTACGGCCTGTTGCAGCCGTGGAGTCAACGTCTGATGCTGGCGCTGCTCGTGTCGAATAACCGGCGCGTTCATTGGGGAAAATGCCTTTCGCAATCGTTTTCGGGGCGGCTGGCAGCCTGTATCGAGGGGCGTCGGGTCGCTGGGGAATTGAAGGCACAGAAAAGACCAGCGCCGCCCCCCATCCAAACCAAGCATTTGTCGCTACTTACTGTCTCGAGGAAAGAGTCCACACGAGCAACGGCTGGCACGCAAGATGTGTGCCAACTCTACCCGCGCGAAAATTCAACGACGTGCGCTCGTAGATCGCGCACTTTCTACAGTTCTAGATGAGATCGATGTAACAACGCTAGATCGAATACGCCTCACACGTCGCTTTCCGGTGTTTGTGGAGTTTTCGCCTGCCGTGCTTTCGTCGGCTGCCCTGTCGTCGGCTGCTGGGTCGACGCGCGATCGAGCACTTCGCTGGTTCGATTGCGGCAATCGGTGTCTTCCTTTCCGCTTTCTACGTCGTCATACGCCTGCTTGATAACATCGCGCGGTTTGCTCGCCTGGCTATCAGCGGATTCGTCGCGCTCATCCGGCCGACGCAGCGGCCGATGCGAATCCACCCGCTCGTCGGTCGATAGCGAGCGCCGGGTACCCGTATTACTTGTAGAGCCCGTTGTTGCATCCGAAAACTTCTTGCCGGGCCGCGGTGGCCACCGCAAACGATCGCCTCGTATCGGCATTGCAGCCTCCTTGTTTGTAGGGACCGCTTTGGCATTTCGCGTGCCCTGCCATGTTCGGCGCAGCGTCTGTGCGCTGCTTGCGCGCATCGAAATTCACACGGTGCGCAAGTCGCTCGGGTGGCGGTTAACTGAAACCGCTGGTGGTTTCGATTTTTCGTGCCTGCGTCGCACCGTCGTCGCTACGCGCAGGTATGCACGCAGATTCCGTAGACGGTTTCGCATTACGGCGTACTGCTGCAAGCACTGATCAACGTCGACGGTACAGGCACGCATGTTGCAACTCCAGGACGGCGTGGTCTGCAGTACCGCGTATTCGTTCATAACTACAGAGGAAACACAAATGAAGAACGTGCTAGTTGCCGCGATGGTGGCTCTCGCAGCCGTCTATAGCTCGGGCTGCTCGGTGGCCAGTGGCCAGAGATCGATGGGCGATGTGGTCGATGATTCCACGATCACGACGCGTGTGAAATCGCGCTTTGCCGAAGCGAAAGACGTTGCCGCGACCCGCATCAGTGTTGAAACACTGAAGGGCGTTGTGCAGTTGTCGGGTTTCGCGGTCAGTGAAACCGAGCGCCAGCGCGCCGCGCAGATCGCCGCTTCAGTACCGGGCGTGAAGCAGGTTCAGAACGCGATCGCCGTCAAACCGGCAAGCTGATCGGTTGCACATGGCGGGCCCGCTACGGGCCTGTCTTGGCTTGCGCGGTCGTCAAGCGGAAATTCTTTCCGGCTTGGCGGTAGCGGTCGTGCGAGCACAGCG
>CAZKNV010000484.1:0-1786 GCA_964554145.1 uncultured Burkholderiaceae bacterium | reverse complement strand
CGTGCTGCACGAAGTTTTCCATGCGTTGCATCGACACCGGGTGGTGCTTGAGCACTCGCTGCTGAAACCGAGCATGGTGGTGCCCGGCAAGGAGCACGCGCAGCAGGCAACACCTGCCGACGTGGCCGCGCAGACGATCCGTGTTCTGCGGCGCACGGTGCCCGCTGCCGTTCCCGGCATCAATTTCCTGTCCGGCGGCCAGACGCCTCCCGAAGCGACGGTCAATCTCGACGCGATGAACAGGGTCGGTCCACAGCCGTGGCAGTTGAGCTTCTCGTACGGACGTGCGCTGCAGGAGCCAGCCCTGCAGGCTTGGAAGGGACAAGCCACCCATATGCGCAACGCTCAGAACGCGCTGCTCAAGCGCGCCCGACTGAATAGCGCAGCGCGCGAGGGGAAGTACACCGCTGCGATGGAAGCCGCTGACTAGGTTCGCGCGACCATCGCGCAACTCGGCGCGCTCTCCGGAAGCGAGACCTTATGAGCGAGACCGAGAGTTTTGACGCGATCATTATCGGCAGCGGCCAGGCGGGCAAACCGCTCGCCATCGAGCTGGCTCGCGCGGGATGGAAGACCGTGCTGATCGAACGCGAGTATGTCGGCGGAACCTGCATCAACGTCGGTTGCACGCCGACCAAGACCATGGTTGCGAGCGCGCGCGTGGCTTATCTTGCGCGCCGCGCCGGCGACTACGGCGTACGCGTCCCGAGCGTCAGTGTCGACATGGCGGCAGTGCGTGCGCGCAAGCGCGCGATCGTCGAGCGCTTCCGCAACTACAGTACCGACAAGCTGCAGAGCACGGAAAATCTGTCGCTGCTGTTCGGCGCGGCATCGTTCGTCGACTCGATCACAGTCAACGTAAAACTGAACGACGGTGGAACACGGCGCTTGAGTGCGCGCAGAATCGTCGTCAACACCGGAGGACGGCCGCTCGTGCCGCCGATCCCCGGGCTCGCCTCGGTGCCCTATCTCGATTCGACATCGGTCATGGAGCTCGCCGATTTGCCACAGCATCTGATCGTCATCGGGGGTGGTTACATCGGTCTCGAATTTGGCCAGATGTACCGCCGCTTCGGGTCGGAGGTGACGATCGTCCAGCGCGGTCCGCGCCTGGTGGAGCGCGAGGATCCCGACGTCTCGGACGCCGTGCGCAAGATCCTCGGGGAGGACGGCATTCGCATCGACACCGATTCCGCCGTCGAACGCATTGAACGCGACGGCGCGGGCAACATCACGGTGCATTACGAATGCGAAGGCTGCGCGCGCTCAGTGACCGGCTCGCACGTCTTGATCGCGATCGGCAGGAAGCCGAACACAGAGGATCTCGATCTTCCCGCCGCCGGCGTGGCCGTCGATAAATCCGGCTTCATTGTCGTCGATTCGACCCTGCAAACCACCGCGCCCGGAATCCATGCGCTCGGTGACGTCAAGGGTGGTCCGGCGTTCACCCATATCTCATACGACGATTACCGCATCGTGCGCGATCGCTGGTTGCACAACGTCGATGCGCGGTTGGGCGACCGCCTAGTACCGAACACGACGTTCATCGACCCACAGCTGGCGCAGGTGGGATTGAACGAAACCGAGGCGCGCAAGCGCGGCCTCGACATCCGCGTCGCGAAAATGGGAATGAACGGCATCGCGCGTGCGCTCGAAACGGACGAGTCGCGCGGCATGCTCAAAGTGATCGTCGACGCGAAAACCGATCAGATCCTGGGCTGCACAGTGCTCGGTATCGAGGGCGGCGAGATCATGTCGATGCTGCAGATCGCGATGATGGGCAAGC
>CAZKNV010000483.1:0-1789 GCA_964554145.1 uncultured Burkholderiaceae bacterium | reverse complement strand
GCGGGTGTCGACCGTCACGCGCGGGGTGCCGGCTTGCGCATACCAGCGCTTGAACTGCGTCAGGTCGCGGGAATTGGCGTCCGCAATCGCGGCAACGAAGTCGTCGCACGTGACTGCCTGCCCGTCGTGGCGCTTGAAGTAGAGATCCATGCCGCGCCGAAAACCGTCGACGCCGACCAGCGTCTGCAACATCCGCACGACTTCGGCGCCTTTTTCATAGACGGTCGCGGTGTAGAAGTTGCTGATCTCCTGATAGTTATCGGGGCGCACCGGATGCGCCATCGGGCCGCTGTCTTCCGCAAACTGCATTGCTCTCAGGGCACGCACGTCTTCGATGCGCTTGACCGCGCGGCTGCTCGTGTCGCCGAGCATGTCGGCCGAAAATTCCTGATCGCGAAAAACCGTCAACCCTTCCTTCAAACTAAGTTGAAACCAGTCGCGGCACGTGACGCGGTTGCCGGTCCAGTTGTGGAAATATTCATGGCCGACGATCGATTCGATGTTCGCGTAATCGTCGTCGGTCGCAACCATCGGGCTGGCCAAAACATACTTCGCGTTGAAGATATTGAGACCCTTGTTCTCCATCGCCCCCATGTTGAAATCATTCGACGCGACGATCATGAAGCGGTCGAGGTCGAGCTCGAGCCCGTAGCGGCGCTCGTCCCATGCGATTGCCTGCTTCAGGCTTGCCATTGCGTGCTGCGTCTTGTCCAGGTTGCCGTGTTCGACGCATATCTGAAGAAGCGCATCGCGCCCGCTCGCGCGCGTGAAGCGCTCTTCATGCACGGCAAAGTTGCCGGCGACCAGAGCAAACAGGTAACTCGGCTTCGCAAAAGGATCGTCCCATATCGCGTAATGCCTACCTTCCGAGAGATCGCCTTGCTCGATCAGGTTGCCATTGGCGAGCAGCGCCGGATAGCGCGACTTGTCGGCGCGAACGGTGACTCGATACGTCGTCATCACGTCGGGCCGATCGGGAAAGAACGTGATGCGGCGAAAGCCTTCAGCTTCACACTGACTGAAAAAATTGCCGTTGGAAACGAACAGCCCCATCAGTTCGGTGTTTTCCGATGGCTTGATGCGAACGACGGTTCTCAGCGTGAAGCGGTCGGAGGGGGGGCGAAGTGTCAAACCGTCCGTGTGCAACTGATACGCGCCTGCGGGTAGCGCGCGCCCGTCCAGCGCAATCAAGGCGAGCTCGAGATCCTCGCCGTCAAGCTGCAAAGGAACTGCACCTCCGACCACCGGATTGCGGCGCACGTCGAGCGTCGCAGTGACATACGTGAGTGCCGGATCGAGATCGAATTCGAGCGCCACCTTGTCGAGCAAAAAATCCGGCGGCCGATAGTCGGCGCGGCGAACTGTGACCACTTGATCGTTGCGCATCGTGATGAATTGTAGCGAGCTATGTTTTTCTCTCGGTGGCTAGATGTATGCCCGCCAGAATCAGCGCGCCGCCCACAAGGTGATAAGTGCCGATCGGATCGTCCAGCCAGACCCATGACAGCAGAGCTGCGAACACGGGCGTCAGATTTACAAAGTACATCGGCAAAATGGCGCCGGCGCGCGCCACGCCGCGGTCCCAGCAGTAATACGCGGCCAGCGACGGCAAAAGCACGACGTACACCAATGCAGCAAAGTTGCTCGGCGTCGCTGCCGGTGTTTGCTGTGTGATTGTCCACTCGAGCAGATAAAACGGCAGGATCATTAATGTGCCGAGCGCAATTTGCACGGCAAGGAATGCAGTGAGCGGTAACGGCGGGCGCCGTGTTAGCAGCAGCCACGTATA
>CAZKNV010000482.1:0-1790 GCA_964554145.1 uncultured Burkholderiaceae bacterium | reverse complement strand
AGATTCTGGTCGACCATCGCGTTGCCGCCGTACTTGACGACGATGGTCTTGCCGTGAAAACGCCGGATGTAGGGAAGCGCCTCCGACAGAATTTCTGCTTTTAGCTGCGGGGCGATCAGCGCGGTGTCGGCTGTCGTAATGTCAGTGATTGCAGCATCCATGGACGCGCGAATCTTACACGCGCGCATCGCTTCAGCCTCTATGGCGCGCGCGGGCGAATCTCGATCTCGACCGGTTGTGTGACGAGCTTCTTGTCGCGCGTTTCGAGTCGTAGCTCGACCTTGATTTTTTCGCCGACGGCAAGCGGCCGTTTCAAGTCCATCAGCATCATGTGATGCCCGCCGGGCGTTAATTCGACCGTGCTGCCGGGCGGCAGGTCGAGGCCGGCAATCGGACGCATTCGCATCACGTTGCCATCCATTTTCATCTCGTGAATCTCGACCATTCCGGCAACTGCACTCGACGCGCCGATGACACGCGCACCGTCCTTCGATGTCAGGCGCATGAATGCACCGGTGCCCATTTGCCCCGCAACGGTTGGGCGGGCCCATGCCGATTGGACATCGATCTGCGCACCGCCCTGTGCGTGCGCCGCCAGCGATATCGCAACCAGCGCAGTGAATGCAAAACGCTTCATCGCCTCTCTCTCAACTCACAAAACGTAGCGCGCCAGATCTTCATCGAGCGCAAGATCGGCCAATTTTGCATCGACATACGCCGCGTCGATGCGAACCTGCGCGGCCTCACCGCTGACCTGGCTGCCCGCGCCGAACGATACTTCCTCCAGCAGTTTCTCGAGCACGGTGTACAGCCGGCGCGCACCGATGTTCTCGGTCCTTTCATTGACCGAATGAGCGATTTCCGCGAGCCGATGAATGCCGTCATCGGTAAATTGCAATGCGCAGCCGTCGGTCGCAAGCAGTGCTTCGTACTGCTGCGTCAAACTGGCATCGGTCGTTTTTAGAATGCGCTCGAAGTCATCGACCGTCAGCGAATCGAGCTCGACGCGAATCGGAAACCGGCCCTGCATCTCCGGAATCAAATCCGATGGCTTGGCAAGATGAAACGCGCCCGACGCGATAAACAGGATGTGGTCGGTCTTGACCATGCCGTACTTGGTATTGACGGTCGTGCCCTCGACCAGCGGCAGCAGATCACGCTGCACACCCTGACGCGACACATCGGCGCCATGCAGCTCCGAGCGGGACGCGATCTTGTCGATCTCATCGAGAAACACGATGCCGTTGGATTCCGCGTTCGCAATCGCGCGGGTCTTCAATTCATCGTCGTTGACCAGGCGCGACGCTTCCTCGTCGCTCAGCAGCTTCAGCGCTTCCTTGATCGGCAGCTTGCGTGGCTTGCGGCGCTCGCGGCCGAGGTTCGAAAACATCGTCTGAATCTGCTGCGTGAGTTCTTCCATCCCGGGCGGGGCCATCACCTCAAGCGATTGCGGCGACGATGCCAGCTCGATCTCGATTTCCTTGTCATCGAGCTCGCCTTCGCGCAGTTTCTTGCGAAACTTCTGCCGCGTCGCGTTTTCGTCGTCGCGATTGCCGGCAGAAAACCCAGCGTCGCGCGCCGGCGGCACCAGCACGTCGAGTACGCGGTCCTCCGCGGCGTCCTGCGCGCGCGTCGCGACCTTCTTGGTTTCCGACTCGCGCGTCTGCTTGATCGAGATATCGACCAGATCGCGAATGATCGTGTCGACATCGCGGCCGACATAGCCGACCTCGGTGAACTTGGTCGCCTCGACCTTGATGAACGGCGCGTCGGCGAGCCGCGCCAGGCGC
>CAZKNV010000481.1:0-1796 GCA_964554145.1 uncultured Burkholderiaceae bacterium | reverse complement strand
CCTGTGACCACGATCATCTTCAGCCCTTGCCCGGCCCAACGGCCTCGCACGACGTCGAGGTAGGTCGAACAATCGCCATCCTTTAGCTGGTAATCGAGCAACACGAGGTCGGGCATGCGCTTCATCTCGACCACGCCATTGAGCCAGACCAGTGGTTCGCTGTGAGCGAATACCTCGACGCCGAGATTGCCGAACAAGCGCTCGGTCGTGCGTAACACGTTGACATCGTCGTCGAGCAGGGCGACGAGCTTGTTCTTGGCCAGCTTTGCTGAGTCGAGGCCTTGCAAGCGCGGTTGCGGCGCGACGGTCGTGACGGGGCCGGGCAGTTTGACTCGAAATAAGGTGCCGCGCTGTTTCTCCGAGGCGCATGTGACGGTTCCGCCCATGCGCTCGGTGTACAGGCGCACGTTGTACAAGCCAAGGCCGGAGCGGGCGGCCGAATAGCCGATCGGTGACAGCGAGGGCGCTTCGAGCGGTTCGAAAATCCGCGCGACCGCTTCGGGCTTCATGCCGCGGCCGTTGTCGCGCACCTCGAACACGATGTCTCCCTCTACGCGCCGCGCGCCGATCAGGATCTTCTTGCCGTTCGAATGCCAGATGGCATTGGCGACCAGATTGTTCAGGATGCGCTCCACCCAGCGCTCGTCCGCGACAAAGGCCAGCCGCGATCGCGCGCCTCTTAACGTGATGTCCAGATCGTTGGCGAGCGTTGCGTTGCTCTTGCATGCGCGCTCGATGACCTCGTCGGCGCTGATGGTGCGCGGCGACGGGCGTGTGTCGTCGAGTTCCAGGCGGATGGCATCGACCAGATCCTGCTGCAGATCGATGATCTGGCGCACGGCGGCCTGGACCGCGACCAGCTCAGCCTTGACCGAAGGAATCGCCTTTCGGAGCGACTTCACCGAGACGTTCGCGTCCAGATCGTTGATCAGAATGCGCAGGTTGCGCAAGCTCATCGCCAACGTGGTCTGCGGCTGGCGGCCGTCGTGATCGAGTGCGACGACGACCCGGACTCTTTCCTCCGGCGTCATCGTTCCGGTGAGGCGCGGCATTCTGCGGAAGATCGAATCGTTCATGCGCGGCGTTGCACCGGCAGCAGTCCCAGCTCGCGCGCTCTGCCGGCCGCTTGAAGGCGCGTGCGCACGCCGAGCTTTCTGTAGATCGTGCGCAGATGCGTCTTGAACGTGCTTTCACTGACGCCGAGCATGGCGGCCAATTGCTTGTTGACCTTGCCCGATGCCAGCGCGCGGATGACGGCTTCTTCACGATCGGTCAGATGCATCGGAGGCGGCGTGGCTGACGGCGCGGTCACTTCCGGCGGAAAGTAAAAGCCGTAATCGAGAATCTTTCGTAGCCCATCGGTGAACTGATCGATGTCGCGGCCCTTCGTCAAATAACCGCGTGCGCCTTGTGCAAACGCATCGCGCATGACCTGCGGGTTGTCTTCGGCGCTGATGATCGCGATGGTCGCTTTCGGCGCGAGCTTGTGCAGGCGTACCAGCCCCGAAAGGCCCTCCGCATCGGGCAGCCGCAGATCCAGCAGGATCGTGGCAGGCGGTCCGTGCTCGGCAATGATGCGCTCGGCTTCTTCGACCGAGCCGGAGAGCCGTGTTTCGGACTCGCGCTTCACCATCCGCACTTCGTTGGCGGTCGCGCGCCCGACCAGTGGATGGTCGTCGATGATGAGTACGTAGGTCATGGCACGTTTTAACCCAGCGATTCTGCCAGCGCCGGCTCGAATTGCGTATGCCGGAGGGGCGCCGGCTCGCAAATTAATCTCGTCCGATCGGACGAGG
>CAZKNV010000480.1:0-1809 GCA_964554145.1 uncultured Burkholderiaceae bacterium | reverse complement strand
TGCGCATTGAAGACACCGACCTCGAGCGCTCGACCGAACAGGCGGTGCAGGTGATCCTCGACAGCATGCGCTGGCTCGAGCTTGACTACGACGAGAGGCCGGTGCGGCAAACGGAGCGTTTGCCGCGCTATCGCGAAGTCCTCGAGCAGATGCTTGTCGACGGCCACGCGTATCGCTGCTACGCAAGCAAGGATGAGCTCGAAGCCTTGCGCGAGGCGCAGCTCGCGCGCGGCGAAAAACCGCGCTATGACGGCCGCTGGCGCCCGCAAAACAATCGGGGTCAGACCCCGCCTGTCGGCGTAGAGCCGGTATTTCGCTTTCTGAATCCGGACATGGGCGATGTCGAGTGGAACGATCTGGTCAAGGGTCCGATCAGCATCTCTAACCACGAGTTGGACGATCTCGTCATCGCTCGCAGTGACTGGATGCCGACCTACAACTTTGCGGTGGTTGTCGACGACGCCGACATGCGAATTTCGCACGTCATGCGCGGCGAAGAGCACATCAACAACACACCGCGGCAAATCAATCTGTACCGTGCGCTCGGTTGGACACCGCCTGCATTCGGACATCTGCCGTTGATCCTGGCACCCGACGGCAGCAAACTTTCCAAGCGCCATGGCGCGGTCAGCGTCCTGCAGTATCGGGAAGATGGTTTCCTGCCCGAGGCGCTGTTCAACTATCTCGCGCGCCTCGGCTGGAGTCATGGCGATAAAGAGAAGTTCACGCGCGAGCAACTGATCGAGTGGTTTGATCTGCAGCACGTCAATCGTGCGCCGGCGCAGTACAACCTCGACAAATTGATGTGGCTCAATGGCGAGTACATCAAGGAAGCCGATGACGAGCGGCTGGCACAGCTGATCGCGCCGCGCATCAAAGACCGCGGCGGTCTCGTTGAAAAGGGCCCACCGCTGGCACGGGTTGTTGCGTTACTGAAGGACCGTTCTCGCACGCTCAATGAATTGGCCGACGCCGCAATGCTGTTCTACCGCGAGCCGGACCTTGACGAAGCGTTGCTGGCCGAACACTTGAACGATTCGGGTCGCGTCGCGGTGAAGACCTTTCGCGAGCGCGTGCATGCCGGTCCCTGGGAGCGCGCTGCGATCAACGCTGCGATCAAACAGATCGTCGCCGAACTGAAGCTCAAGATGCCGCAGATCGCAGTGCCGCTGCGTGTCGCCGTCACCGGTCGAACGCAGACGCCATCGATCGATGCAGTGCTCGAGCTGATCGGCCGCGACGCGGTGCTCGAACGACTCGATCGCGCGCTCGCCATCAACGCCGCGCAGTCGCGCTGCTGAGCGGAACAACTTCTTCCAGCCGCACGAAGTACGCGAGTTTCCGCAAGGGCGCGTCGATCAGGATCGGTGGCGCTACCGTGGGCCGCGCGATCTTCGAGCCGGGATGGCGCTGGTCAACTTCGGTGCAACCGATTGCGAAAACCCACAGCTGCGATGCGCCGCACTTTCAGTATCACGTCGCCGGCGTGTTGCGCGTTCGAATGGACGATGGAACCGAGTTCGACTGCCGCCCGGGCGATGTTTCATTGCTGCCATCGGGCCACGACGCATGGGTCGTGGGCGATGAAGCAGCGATCGTTGTCGATTTCCAGGGGATGATCGACTACGCGAAGTCGCACTGATCGTCGATTCCGGCGGTCTCTAGAAGGTACCCGCGCGCACACGTTGCCGTGTTCGCGCGCCCCGCGGCTATAATCCGCGCCTCGCGTGTGGGGGTATAGCTCAGCTGGGAGAGCACTTGCATGGCATGCAAGGGGTCAGCGGTTCGATCCCGCTTACCTCCACCACC
>CAZKNV010000479.1:0-1811 GCA_964554145.1 uncultured Burkholderiaceae bacterium | reverse complement strand
GGATCCGATCGAGTTCGTGCACGAGTCGCGCAAGTCGGTGATCAACCAGCGCGAGGTCGGGCCGCATACGCTGTCGTTCGCCAACGCATTGCGTTCGGCACTGCGGGAGGATCCGGACATAGTGCTGGTCGGTGAGTTGCGCGACCTCGAAACCATTCGCCTGGCGCTGACCGCGGCCGAAACGGGCCACCTGGTGTTCGGCACCTTGCATACATCGTCGGCAGCCAAGACGGTCGACCGCATAGTCGATGTTTTTCCCGCGGCCGAAAAAGAAATGGTGCGCGCGATGCTATCGGAATCGATCGTCGCCGTGATTTCGCAGACCTTGCTGAAGCTGAAGGACGGCAGCGGTCGCGTGGCGGCGCACGAGATCATGGTCGGCACGCCGGCCATTCGCAACCTGATTCGCGAGAACAAGATCGCCCAGATGTATTCGATGATTCAAACCGGCAGCCAGTTTGGAATGCAGACGCTCGACCATTGCATGACCGAGCTGGTCCGCCGCAACGTGATTACCGTCGCCGAAGCACGGCAGTACGCGAAAACACCCGAGTCGTTTGCAGGCTAAAGCGAGAACTGAATGGAACGCGATCAGGCAACCCGGTTCGTACACGATCTGTTGCGGCTGCTGCTGAGCAAGAAGGGTTCGGATCTATTTCTGACCGCCGAGTTTCCACCGGCGTTCAAGATCGACGGCCGGGTGTTGCCGGTGTCGAATCAGCCGCTGACGGCGCAGCACACCAGTGAACTGGTGCGCGCGATCATGAACGACCGGCAGGCCGCGGAGTTCGAGAAAACGAAGGAGTGCCAGTTCGCGATCAATCCGACCGGCATTGGGCGCTTCCGCGTGTCGTCGTTCATACAGCAGGGCAACGTCGGCATCGTGTTTCGCGTGATCGCCGATCACATTCCGACGACCGACGAATTGAACCTGCCGTCGATGATCAACGACCTGGCGATGGCCAAGCGCGGCATCGTGCTGGTGGTCGGCGCCACAGGGTCAGGCAAGTCGACGACATTGGCGGCGATGGTCGGGTACCGCAACGACAACAGCCACGGCCACATCATCACGATCGAGGATCCGATCGAGTACGTGCATCCGCACAAGAACTGCATCATCACGCAGCGCGAAATCGGGGTCGATTGTGATAGCTGGGCGATCGCGCTGAAGAACACCCTGCGTCAGGCGCCGGACGTGATCCTGATCGGTGAGGTGCGCGAGCGCGAGACGATGGAACACGCGATCGCGTTCGCAGAAACCGGCCACCTGGTGATGTGCACCTTGCACGCCAACTCGACCAATCAGGCGCTGGACCGGATCATCAACTTCTTTCCCGAGGAGCGGCGCCAGCAGTTGTTGATGGATTTATCGATGAATCTGCGCGCGTCGATCTCGCAACGCCTGATTCCGTTCAAGGATCGCAAAGGGCGAATTCCGGCGGTCGAGCTGATGCTGAACTCGCCGTTGATCTCGGATCTGATCTTCAAGAACGAAGTGCACGAGATCAAGGAAGTGATGAAGCGCTCGCGCGAGCAGGGCATGCAGACGTTCGATCAGTCGCTGTACGACCTGCACGAGACCGAACAGATCTCGTACGAAGACGCGCTACGCAATGCCGATTCGGTCAACGATGTTCGCTTGCAGATCAAGTTGAACAGCAAGTTGTACGGTGGCGTCGCCGGTATTCACAAGGGCATTGAACACCTGGGGTTGACGGGGTAAGTTTGGACGCTTAGTCGCAGCGCGCAAGCGTTGGGCGGAGCCGCCCTGCCTGGACGTCGGTCGCTTCGCGACTGCTCTGCGGTACTCG
>CAZKNV010000478.1:0-1815 GCA_964554145.1 uncultured Burkholderiaceae bacterium | reverse complement strand
CTGGTCGGCTTTCTGAATCCGATTCACCCGAATCGCCTGCATGTGCTGGGCCACGCAGAGGTCCGCTTTTACAGTGATATGGAACCGGCGCGCTGGCAGCACTACGCGCATGAGCTGAAAGTCGGCGGACCGATTGGATTGATCGTCGCTGAAAATCTGCAGCCGCCCGACGCGTTGCAGAGCACGGCGGAGGACGCTGGTCTGCCGATGTTGAGATCGACGCTGCCGGCATCCACGATCATTGAAGTACTGCGTGTCTACTTTGCGAAACTGCTGGCGCAGCACTGCACGATGCACGGCGTGCTCATGGACGTGCTCGGCATGGGGGTGTTGATCGCCGGCGAATCGAGCGTAGGCAAGAGCGAACTCGGGCTCGAGTTGATCAGCCGCGGCCACGGCCTGGTAGCCGACGATGTAGTCGATTTCTCGCGCGTTGCCCCCGACACGATCGAAGGGCGCTGTCCGCCGTTGCTGTCGAATCTGCTCGAGGTACGCGGCCTCGGCCTGCTCGACATCAAGGCGATCTTCGGCGAAACCGCGGTGCGGCGAAAAATGAAGCTGCGATTGATCGTCGAGCTGCGCCGCTACGGCGGGGCCGATACGTTCGAGCGGCTGCCGCTGGAAGGACAATCCGAAGACGTGCTGGGCGTGGCGATCCGCAAGGTGCTGATTCCGGTGGCATCGGGTCGCAACCTGGCGGTACTGACCGAGGCTGCGGTGCGTAACACGATCCTGCAGTTGCGCGGCATCGACACGATGCGCGACTTTCTGCAGCGGCAGCAGCAGCAAATGAGCGGGTAGAGTGCGAGCGTAGTCCGCGGTTTAATCATTGCGCCGCTGCACACCGAGCGGTGTCAACAAAGAAAGGGGGAATCAACCATGCTCAAGCAAATGCTGGTCGCTGCGTGTATCGCGGTGCCGCTGGCTGCCGCGGCCCAGGACAAAACGACCGCGCAGCAGGGAAAAATGGCAACGTGCAACAAGGAGGCGGCTACAAAAGACCTGAAGGGAGATGCGCGCAAGAAATTCATGTCCGAATGCCTGTCTGCAAAGAACACGTCGCAACAAGACAAGATGAAGTCGTGCAACAAGGCAGCGGACGACAAGAAACTGGCGGGCGATGCACGCAAGAAATTCATGTCGGACTGCCTGTCTGCCTGAGCGATCAGCCGGCTAAGAAAGGGCGCACTCGCGCCCTTTTTGTTGTGCGCCGGCGTAAGAGTCGCGTGCAACAATCCACGCTTCGTTGTCTAACCGCACTGTCGAACGCCGATAAACGCAGATGCGAATCGTCCTCGTCACCGGACTCTCGGGCTCCGGCAAATCAGTGGCGATCCGGCTGCTGGAAGATGCCGGCTATTACTGCGTCGACAATCTGCCGCCGCAGTTCCTGCTCGACCTGTGCGCTTATCTGGATCGCACCGGCCATCGCGACGTTGCGGTGTCGGTCGATGCGCGCAGCGAAGCAACGCTGGCCGATGTGCCGGTAATGGTTTCGACATTGCGCGGTTTCGGCCACGATGTTCGCGTGCTGTTTCTTACGGCGTCGGAGGCCGCGCTGGTGCAACGTTTTTCTGAAACGCGCCGGCGCCACCCGATGGCGTCGCGCCAGTTGGAGCGCGGCGGCGCCAGCACGGTCACTGAAGCTATTTCGCTCGAGCGCGCGCTGCTCGAGCCGCTGGCAGAAATCGGGCACTCGATCGACACCAGCGCACTGCATCCGAACCTGTTGCGCCACTGGGTACGTCAGTTCGTCGACTCGCCGCGCGCTGACCTGACGTTATCGTTCGAGTCGTTTGCCTTCAAGGACGGCAT
>CAZKNV010000477.1:0-1816 GCA_964554145.1 uncultured Burkholderiaceae bacterium | reverse complement strand
AGCAACCCGTAACGCAGGAGCTCGTGCGCAAGATCGTGCGTGAAGAGCTCGCGGCGCACGGTTGAGCGCTACCCCGGCGCTGGCGAGCGACGTGTCTCTTAACGCGGCGGTGAGGCTTATTTTTGAAAACTGAGATTCAACGTGCGCCCTTGATGAGCACTGCGCTGCGTGGCGCCGTTTCCACCGACGCCGAGCATGTCGCCGCGGTGCTGCTCGCTTCGCGCAAAACGTTCTTGCCGTTTGCCCCGTTGGCGCATACGGATGATGAAGTCCGCGCGTGGGTTCGCCAGGTTTTGCTTCCTTCCGAAGCGGTCACCGTTGCGATTGTCGACGATCGAATCGTCGGCGTTCTCGCCGTGGCGCAGCAGCATGGCGCTAGCTGGATCACTCAGCTCTATCTGCATCCATCGCATGTAGCGCAAGGCATCGGTTCCAGGCTTCTCGCTTACGCTATCGCAACCGCGACACCACCTATTCGGCTCTACACGTTTCAGCAGAACGCTGGCGCGCGCCGGTTCTACGAGCGGAACGGTTTTGTGCCGATCGAGTTCACCGATGGCAGCGCGAATGAGGAGCGGTGCCCGGACGTACTGTACGAACTCTCTTCCCCGTCGCAGGTGCAATGACGATCGTCTCACTGCAGCGTCTCGAATCACTTGCCGGGCAGTCGCTCGCACGAGCAGGCGCCGATCACGCGATGGCCGTCTCTACGGCGCGCGCGCTGGTGGCGGCCGATGCGCAAGGTCTTGCTTCGCACGGCGTCGCGCGCGTGGCGCAGTACGCGGCGCATCTAAGGAACGGCCGTGCAAATGGGCGCGCGATTGCTCGCATCGTGCGCGGGAAGGCGGCTGCGTGCCTGGTCGACGCCGGCGGTGGTCTGGCGTTTCCGGCGTGTGCGCTGGCGGTGGACGAAGCGATCACGCGAGCGCGTGCACTGGGTATCGGCTTTGCGGCGGTTACCAACAGCCACCACTTCGGAGTGGCTGCCTACCATCTCGCAAAAGTCGCCGAGCAGTCAATGGTTGGCCTTGCGCTCAGCAACTCGCCGGCCGCCATGCCGGCATGGGGCGGAAAGCGCGCGCTGTTCGGCACCAATCCGATCGCCGCCGTTTTTCCGCGTAGCAATGCAGCCCCACTGTCGATCGATCTGTCGCTATCGGAAGCGGCGCGCGGCAAGGTGATGATCGCTGCCCAGCAAGGCAAACCGATTCCGCAAGGCTGGGCGCTCGATCGCGACGGGCAGCCGACGACCGACGCGAAGGCTGCGCTCGACGGCATGATGCTGCCGGCCGGCGGCGTCAAAGGTGCGATGCTCGCGCTGATGGTCGAGCTGCTGTGCACCGCGCTGACCGGCGCGCATTTCGGATTCGAGGCCGACACGTTCTTCGTTGACGAAGGCAATCAACCCCGGCTCGGGCAAGCGTTCGTCGTCATCGACCCCGCTGCACTGGCGGGCGCGGACGTCTATCACTCGAGAATCGAGGCGTTGATCGAGGCGATGTGTACCGACGCAGCGGTGCGGTTGCCGGGTGAGCGGCGCGCGCGACTCGCACAACAGGCGAGCCGCGATGGCGTCGAAATACCAGATGCGTTGCTGGCGCGATTGCTTGGATTGGTTGGATCGGAATCGGGGCCAACGTGAAGGGCGTCATCTTGCTGGCGCATGGATCGCGCGACCCGCAATGGCTCGGGCCGTTCGAGAAAGTGCGCGCCGCGGTCGAGGCGCGTGCACCCGGCACCGCGGCCGTGCTTGCGTATCTGGAACACTCGGCGCCGGACTTCATGACGGCAGTCGATGCGCTGGTCGCGCGCGGGA
>CAZKNV010000476.1:0-1827 GCA_964554145.1 uncultured Burkholderiaceae bacterium | reverse complement strand
CGGAAGACGAATTCAACCGCAAGACCCGGAGTTCAGCGACCCCCGGCAAGGTCTAACGTCCAGCCATCGATAAGATAGCTGGGAGACATAAGTGAACATGACCACAAAATCAGAAATGCTCGCCGCCGCGACCGTCAGCAACCCTCGCTGGGCCGCGGTCGTGACCCGCAACCCGGAGGCGGACGGAAAATTCTTCTACTCGGTCAGGACGACGGGCGTGTACTGCCGCCCATCGTGCGCAGCGCGTGCAGCCCGGCCTGAGAACGTCGAGTTTCATGCCACCGCCGCGGATGCCGAACGCGCCGGCTTTCGCCCCTGCAAACGCTGCAAGCCGGATCAGCTTTCGCCCGCCGAGCCGCATGCTGTGAAAATCGCCGAGCTATGCCGGCTGATCGAGAACGCCGAGCAGGCGCCTACTCTCGAACAACTCGCGAATCATGCGGGGCTGAGCACGTTCCATTTTCATCGCGTGTTCAAGGCCGTCACCGGTGTGACACCGAAGCAATACGCGGCAGCGCATCGCGCGAAGCGAGTCAAGGCCGAGCTGGATCGCAGCAACACGGTGACCGAGGCGATCTACGGCGCCGGCTACAACTCCAATGGGCGCTTCTACGAGCAATCGAACGAAGTGTTGGGCATGACGCCGACCAACTACCGCGCCGGTGGCGCGAACACCGAAATTCGATTTGCAATCGGCGAGTGCTCGCTTGGGTCGATCCTGGTTGCTGCCAGCGAGCGTGGCGTATGCGCGATTCTGATCGGCGATGATCCCGATGAGCTGGCGCGCGATCTGCAGGATCGCTTCCCGCGCGCGCATCTGATCGGCGGCGATGCCGAGTTTGAGAAGCTGGTTGCCAAGGTGGTGGGGTTCGTCGAAGCGCCGGCGCTCGGGCTCGACCTGCCGCTCGACGTACGCGGCACCGCTTTCCAGCAACGCGTGTGGCAGGCGCTGCGCGAAATTCCCGCCGGCAAGACGGCGAGCTATACGCAGATCGCGAATCGCATCGGCGCGCCGAAGGCAGTGCGCGCCGTCGGTGCTGCCATCGGGGCCAACCCGCTGGCCGTCGCCATCCCGTGCCATCGCGTGATTCGCAATGATGGCTCGCTGTGTGGGTATCGCTGGGGTGTCGAGCGCAAGCGCGCGCTTATCGAGCGAGAAGCGATTGCGTAGCGGCTGAATTACTGCGTTTGCGTGGGAGGCGCTAAGCCGTTCGCACGACGGTAATGGTCGTACGCCGCCGATAGACTGGCCGCCTATCTGGCACCTTGGTTTGCGTCCTCCCATGCTGAATCGCCATACGTTGTTTCGTTTGCGTAATTTGCTGAACGCCCTATTGGCGATCGCTGCCTGCGGCGCGACCAGCGCATTCGCGCAGGTGGGAAATCCGGCGGCCGGCGCGACTGCATACACGGAGAAAGTCGCGGGCGCGAGCTGCCAGGACTGCCACGGCTTTGCCGGCACTTTTCGTGACTTGCAGTTTGCCGGTGCAAACGAAGCGACGATCCGCGCAGCCATCCAAGCCGCGATCAACGGCCAGGACGAGATGGCCGCGTTTCGGAACCTTCCATGGACGGCGCAGAAAACCTCCGACGTCGCGGCTCACCTCGTTGTCGCGGTTACGCCGCCCCCGCCACCACCGTTTGCTCCGTTGCCCACACCGACAGCAGCCCCAAGTCCGGTCCAGTTTCCCAGCACGGCCGTTGGTGCCACCAGTGCGCTGATCGGGGTTCTTCTAACGAACAGTGCTGGCACAGCCATCACGCTTGGAAATCCGGCGGTAAATCCCAGCACCGGACAGGTCGCCAATTTTAGAAGCGCTACGGTTG
>CAZKNV010000475.1:0-1831 GCA_964554145.1 uncultured Burkholderiaceae bacterium | reverse complement strand
CCCGAGGTGCGCGATTTCGTACGCCTTCTTCTGCGTCAGATCATGACCGTTGAAATCGACGACACCGGTGCAATCGACGAGCCCCATGATCGCCCTGGCCGTCGTCGAACGGCCGACGCCATTGCGGCCGAGCAGGCTGACGATTTCTCCTCGCTCGACGGTGAGATCCACGCCGTGCAGAACATGACTCTTGCCGTAATACGCCTGCAGATTTTCGACGCGCAGCATCAGGCGGTCCCGGCAGGTTGGCCCAAGTACGCTTCGCGGACCGCATCGTTGGCGCGAATTTCGGCCGGTGTTCCGCTTGCAATCACCTGTCCGTAAACGAGTACCGAAATGCGATCGGCTAGCTCGAACACGACACTCATGTCGTGCTCGACCATCACCAGCGTCTTGCCTTGCGTCACATCGCGAATCAGGTCGATCGCGCGCTTGCTCTCGGCGCGGCTCATGCCGGCGGTCGGTTCATCGAGCAGGATGACCTCGGCGCCTCCGGCGATCGTGATGCCGATTTCGAGCGCGCGCTGTTCGGCGTAGGTCAGCAAGCCCGCCGCGATATCGCGCCGTCGCTTGAGTCCGACTCGTTCGAGAATCGCTTCGGCGTGCTCCGCCGCATCGGCCAGTTTGTTCAGGTTTTTCCAGAACGAGTATCGATGACCCAGCGACCCCAATACCGAGCATCGCAGGTTCTCGAACACCGACAGCCGATGAAACAGATTGGTGATCTGAAAGCTGCGCGCCAGGCCGAGCCGATTGATCTCGTATGGCTTGCGATGGGTGATGTCACGACCGTTCAGCAACAAGCGACCGGACGTGGCCTCGAAGCGGCCGCTGATCAGGTTAAACAACGTCGATTTGCCGGCGCCGTTCGGGCCGATGATCGCGTGGCGCTCGCCGCACGGAATCCGCAGCGATATACCGCGAATGATTTCGGTCCGGCCGAAGCGCTTGCCGACGTCCTGTAGTTCGAGTGCCGCCGTTGCGAATGAGCTCATGCGTTTTCGCGAAGCCAGTCTTCGATCTCGACCTGCACGTCGTCCCACTGCTGCTTGAAGCGCCGCCGGTAGAACTCGAATGCAATGGCGGCTGCGGCGAGCATCGAGACGGCAAACACCCATGCCGGCGCACGTGTCGTATCGAACGGAAGTCCGAACAGCCGCACCTCGGGGCCTTGGCCGACATTCAGCGTGACGTGATACATCAACTCGATGATCAGCACGGTGCCGAATGCCAGCGCGAGCGCGGCCATCAGCACGCCGAAGTAAGGATCGCGCAGGCGCGCGAATTTTCCGAATTTCAGCACGCGCAGGTTCATCAGGATCAAGCTCGACAACCCGCCCGGCGCGTACATCACGAGCAGCACGAAGAACACACCGAGATAAAGTTGCCACGCCCTGGTGTAGTCCGACAGCGCGACAGCGAAGAAGATGAACACCACCGCACCCAGGATGGGGCCAAAGAAAAACGCGACGCCGCCGATAAATGCGGCCAGCAATACACCGCCGGAGCGGACCGCGCTGACATTTTCCGCACTGACGATCTCGAAGTTAATCGCAGCCAGGCCGCCGGCAATCCCCGCGAAAAAGCTCGACAGGATCAACATCAGCCAGCGCACACGGTGCGTGTTGTAGCCGATGAATTCCGCGCGCTCCGGGTTATCGCGCACCGCGTTCGCGATGCGGCCGAGCGGCGTTTGCGTCAGCGCGTACATCGCGATCATGCAAACGAAGCACCACACGGCGATCAGGTAGTACACCTGAATCTGCGGCCCGAACGTAACGCCGGAGATGCCGAGAAACGGCGGTCCTGCTGCGCGGTTTGCCGTGATGCC
>CAZKNV010000474.1:0-1835 GCA_964554145.1 uncultured Burkholderiaceae bacterium | reverse complement strand
CTCGCGGCCGAGGATCGAAACGCTCAGGTTTTCCATTGGGCGGATACGCTTGCCGTCTTGACCGGATCGGGCAGGTGTTGCATGAGGGCGTCCAGCCGGCGCGCAGCCTCGTCGACCCGGCCGTTCATCGATTCGAGCTCCGACGACGCCGCGACCAGCTGCGCGCGTAGCTGCTGATTTTCGGCGCGCAGGGCCTGCACCATTGATGCAAGTTCCTTGATCTTCGCCGCCAAATTGTCGAACTCTTCGAGCATGCGTCGATGGTAGCACCGGGGTTCAACGTGCTCGGCTAGACTGAAATGATGATCGTATTGATCGCAAATCCAAAAGGCGGCGTGGGCAAGAGTACGACTGCCACCAATCTCGCCGGTTACTTTGCGAGCCGCGGGCATCGCACGATGCTGGGCGATCTGGATCGTCAACAGTCGGCGCTCGCATGGCTTGCGATTCGGCCGGACTCGGCGCCGTTGATCGAGTCATGGGACCGCGGCGACAAGCACGTCGCGCGGCCCCCGGCCGGCGTTACGCACGTGGTGCTCGATACGCCGGCAGCGCTGCGCGGCGGTGATTTGAAAGACGTGCTGAAGCTGGCCGATCGCGTCATCGTGCCGCTGCAGCCGTCGATCTTCGATATCTTCGGAACGCAGACTTTTCTCGCCAAACTCGCCGAACGCGGCACGTTAAGTGATGCCGGCAAGGTCGGCGTGCTTGGCATGAGGGTCGATGAACGCACGCGCGCGACCGAGCAGCTGCATCGTTTCGTCGAAGGACTTGGCTTACCGGTGGTCGGTTATTTGCGCGACACGCAAAATTACGTGCATCTCGCTGCACAGGGGCTGACGCTATGGGACGTCGCTGCAAGCCGCCTGGCCCGAGATCGCGAGCAGTGGCAACCGCTGCTGAATTGGCTCGACGATCGCTGATCAGCGGGCCGGTGCTGGTTCGGCCGTACTGCTTGGCTCAGTGACGAAGCCGACCTTTGTGAGTCCTGCCTGCTGCGCTGCTGACATCACGAAGGCGATGCGCTCGTAACGCGTTGCCTTGTCTGCACGCATATGCACTTCAGGCACCGGCGATACTTTCGCGGCGGCAGAAAAGCGGGCGCGCAATTGATCGTCAGTGATCGCATCGGTATCCAGATAGACCTTGCCCTCGGCATCGATCGAAAGCTTGATCGTGGTCGGCGTGGCTTCCGCGGCAGGCGCCGGATCGTTCGGCAGATCGAGCTTGATCGCATATGACAGCAGCGGTGCGGTGATGATGAAAATCACCAGTAGCACCAGCATCACGTCGACCAGCGGAGTGACGTTGATCTCGGACATCGGCTGCGATGGACCGCCGCGTCGCTCGAAGCCGCCGAATGGCATTAGGCCTCTCCTGGCAACCGCGAACCGATCGTCAATGTCGCATGCAGATCGTGCGCAAAACCGTCGAGCTGGCCCAGCACCATGCGGTTAACGCGCGTAAATGCGTTGTACGCAAGCACCGCAGGAATCGCGACTGCAAGCCCGAACGCCGTCATGATCAACGCTTCGCCCACGGGGCCAGCCACTTTGTCGATGGCAATCTGGCCGGAGCGCGCAATGTTGATCAGCGCGTGATAAATGCCCCACACGGTGCCGAACAGTCCCACGAATGGCGCGGTGCTGCCGACCGACGCCAGTATCGTCAGCCCGGACTCGAGCTTGCCTGCTGCTTCGTTAATGCGCTGGCGCAGTGCGCGCGTGATCAACTCGGAGCGATCGATCTGCGCTGCCAGACTTCCTGCGGACGCCGGGTGCGTGGCTGCACCCGACGCGCCGGTCGCCAGCGGTACGAAAATGTTTTCACGATCG
>CAZKNV010000473.1:0-1854 GCA_964554145.1 uncultured Burkholderiaceae bacterium | reverse complement strand
GACCCCAATTACTACGGGTCGGGCCTCAACGTGCTGGCGCCGAAGTCCGCACGCGTGACCGGCTGGGACCAACTCAAAGGCAAAAAGGTGTGCCTGATCCAGGGGGCGTTCTACAACAAGGAGCTGCAGGAAAAGTACGGCGTCGAGGGCGTGGCCTTTCCGGGCACCGCGGAGGCCTATGCGGCGCTAAGGAACGGCAACTGCATGGCCTTCGCATACGACGACACGGCGATTGTCGGTGAAATGCTGAAGCCCGAATGGAGTACTTACGAAATGCCGCTCGATTCGATCCTCTTCGTACCCTGGGGCATCGCAGTCAAGCAGGGTGAAAAGGACCTGGTCGAATTCATGGCGAAAACATCGACCGACTGGCACAAGACCGGCTTCATTCAGCAACTTGAGAAGAAGTGGGGCATCAAGGCCACCAAGTTTGCGCAGGATATGAACGCCAAGTACAAATAGCCATCGGCGCGAAGCGGCAGGCCAGGGCGCGGCGACATCGTGCCTGGCCTGGTCCGGGTAGTCGCCTCTGACTGAGAGGGCCGATGCAGTCGTTCTGGGATTGGTTTCGCGCGTTAAACGATGCGAGCGGAATCAATCTCACGATTCTTTACGATGCGTTCGATCGTCGCCGCTTTGTCAGCGGCTTTCTGATGACGCTTCAGCTGGCGGCGATCTGCATCGTTGCGAGCGTGCTGATCGGAATCGTTGGCGCCTGGCTTCAGGGCTCCCGCCTGCGGCTGACCCGCAAGATCGTTTACTGGTACATCCAGTTTTTTCGCAACACGCCGCCGCTGGTCCAGATTTACTTCTTCTACTTCGGCATCGGCAGCCTGCTGACTGCGACCAGTGCGAGCGGCACCGCGGTGCCGGTCGTGAGCAACGTCGCGTGGGCGATCGTGTCGCTGTCCTTTTTCGCTGGGGCGTTCAATGTCGAGATTTTCCGCTCGGGCGTCGAAGCCGTACCGAAGACGACGATCGAGGCGGCCGAATCGCTCGGGTTCAGCCGCACGCGCACGTACCTGTTCATCGTGTTGCCGCTCGCGTTTCGCATCAGCCTGCCTGCGCTGAACAATAACCTGGTCAACCTGGTCAAGACGACGACGCTGGCTTACGCGATCGCCGTGCCGGAGATGCTGTACGTCTCGAGCCAGATCTGGTCGGATGCACTGAACGTACCGGTGATGATGAACGTGTTGCTGCTCTCGTACTTCTTGCTCGTCGGATTCCTCGTGTGGGTGATGCACCGCTGGGAACGCGCGATCAAGGTGCCGGGGTTCGGTACATGAGTCGTGTGCGATGGCACGAAGCGCTGCCGCAAGGGACCGACCTGCCCGTGCTGATGCCGTCGGCGATGCAAATCGCGCGCTCGGCGTCCGCCGAGCGCATGTCCGGCTTTTTCACGTTGCGGCTTCGACCGGCACATGGCGCGGCGCTGCTGCTGCTGTTCCTGATCGGCTGCGGCGTTGCGCAGGCGCAGGCTGAGCCCGGGCATCCTTCGATTCTGGCGACGATCTGGAAGTGGACGCCGCTGCTGCTCGGTGGCTTCCTGTTCAACCTTGCGATCAGCGCCGTGGCGATGACGCTGGGAACGATGGCAGGAATGTTCCTGGGATTTGCGCAGATATCGCTGCTGCCGCCGGTCAGGAAAGGCGCGTGGTTCACAACGCACTTCTTTCGCAACGCACCGTGGCTTGTGTTGCTGTTCTATTGCATGTTTCTGCTGCCGTTCCAGGTCACCGTGTTCGGCGTGACGATTCCGATTCCGGACTGGATCAAGGCAACGCTGGGGCTGGCACTGCCGGTGATGGCGAACGTGTCGGAGATCGTGCGCGGCGCCGTGCAGTCGATCCC
>CAZKNV010000472.1:0-1856 GCA_964554145.1 uncultured Burkholderiaceae bacterium | reverse complement strand
TGCGCGAAGTCCGGCTGCGCGAGCCCGAGAAAGTCTTGCGCCAATATCCGCACGAACTTTCCGGCGGCATGCGCCAGCGGGTGCTGCTCGCCGTCGCCTTTGCCTGCAAGCCCAAGCTCGTGATCGCCGATGAGCCCACCACCGCGCTCGACGTGACCATACAGAAACAGATCCTGCGGCTGATCAAGGAACTGCAGCGGACTTCGGGTACCGCGATCCTGTTCATCACGCATGATCTCGGCGTCGTTGCGAAGCTTTGCGACCATGTTGCCGTGATGCATAGCGGCCGGGTTCTCGAATCCGAATCGGCCCAGCAGCTATTTGCACATCCCGCGCACGATTACACCCGCGCACTATTCGCTGCCACGCCACGATTCGACCGTCCGGGAGGGTTGCTGCAGCCGATCCCGGCGGCGCTGACACGGCGGTTGGCCGAAGAAGCGCATGCGCTCGATTCGGCAGAACGCCGCGACCGTGCATAAAAAAACGGCGCCGCATGGCGCCGTTTGTACCGAACCTGGAACTCAGGAGCGGCCGTAAGTCTCTTTGGCCTTGCTCATGTTTCTCGACGGTTCCTTCATGAAGTTCGCCATGGCCTTGTCGCTGCTAAAGCAATAAGTCTTGCCGTCCTCACGGGTCATGTTCACCGCACAATTGGTCTCGACATGCTTGCCGTTGGCGAGGCCCCAGGCGCATTCGTTGCCGTACTCGCCGACTCGAGTGCCGTCGCGCACGACGCTGCCTTCGTTGTTGCCTGCGATGTCGCTACTGCGGCCTTGGACGGCGGTGCCCGTCCCGCGGTCATCGGTGGCTTTTGCGTTATTGTTGCGATCTACGGGGTTGTTGTTACCGCTGCTATCGGCGGCCGCGACGTCGCCACTTCGGCCATCGGTGGCGGTATCGGCGGCGATTGCCGACATCGAGCAGGCAAGCAGCCCTGCGGTTAAAAGTGAAGTAATGGTACGCATAGTAGTCATCTCCTTGTGAATGCAGTTCGTAGTAGTTGGAAGATCGGGCCGCAAATGTCTGCATGCAAAGACGCGTTCCTACGGCCCGTCGCCATTCCTATCGGGACGGTCGACGCACGCATCCTATCGATGCAGAAGCTGGCCCAGCTATACGGCGCAATACTGATTTTTTTGTAGCAGGATCGTGACGCCATGTAGCAAGCTGTCTACTGTTTGCGGACGCGGTGGTAGTACCCACCGTGTACGCTTTGCAACGCAAACGCAGAGGGAAGATGCGGCCCTGGCCCCCCTGTTGAAGCAGCCTCTTCCGGCTGTTTCGGGGAATTAGTCAGGCATCGATCAGTTGAGTTCAGGAAAAATACGGGCCGATCGGCACATGCCGTCGCGCGTGCAGGTCTCTGGGTGCCCCATGTGGATGCCGTGAGGAGCCAGCTATAACCATGAAAGATAGGAAACTTTGCTCCGGAGGAACCGGCTGATGCCACTGCTCGAAGCGCGCAACCTGTCGTTGCAATTGCCCGACCGCGCCGCCAAGCCGCTACTCGGCGCTGCGCCGATCATTACGATTTTCCGCAATGTAAACCTGTGCATGGAACCCGGCGAGTCGGTAGGTATCGTCGGTGAATCCGGTTCGGGCAAGACCTCGTTGGCGCGCACACTCCTGCGTTTGTACGAACCCACTTCGGGCAGCCTGCACTTCGAAGGCCGCGATATCACGCATCTCGGAGAGGACGAATTGCGTCCGCTGAGAAGCCGCATCCAGCTTATATTCCAGGATTCATTGTCGTCGTTGAATCCACGCCACCGCATCGGCACCATCCTGTCGCAGCCGTTGCTTGCCTACGCCAGGGTGGCGGACCGCCGCGAAGGCTGGCGCGAAGCCTGTAC
>CAZKNV010000471.1:0-1878 GCA_964554145.1 uncultured Burkholderiaceae bacterium | reverse complement strand
TGCCACCGCGCTGATCGACACCGGTTCGCGCATGGACGACGTGATCTACGAAGAATTCAAGGGCACCGGCAACATGGAAATACACATGGAACGCCGGCTGGCCGAGAAGCGCGTTTATCCGGCGCTGAACGTGAATCGCTCAGGCACGCGCAAAGAGGAGCTGCTGCTCAAGCCCGAAGTCCTGCAAAAAGTCTGGATTCTGCGCAAGCTGTTGTACGGCATGGACGAGATCGAAGCGATGGAGTTCCTGCTCGACAAGATGAGGGCGACGAAGAGCAACGCCGAGTTCTTCGACATGATGCGGCGGGGCGGATAAGAGGCTTGCCCCGGCTATTCAAAAGCCGGATAATTCGCGCCTTCCGAATCAGGTAACGTGGTCGAGCCGGCGGGCGGCGACTGGCGGCCAATAGAGAATCAATCAAAAATGAAACAAGGCATCCACCCCGAATACCGCGAAGTCGTCTTTCAGGACATGCAGAACGACTTCAAATTCATCACGCGCTCGACCTTGCAATCGCGTGAGTCGATCGAATTGGACGGCAAGACTTATCCGTTGTTCAAGCTTGATACGTCGTCCGAGTCTCATCCGTTTTACACCGGCGCACAAACTCGCATCGTCGAAGCCGGCCGCGTCGAAAAATTCCGTCAAAAATTCGCGGCGAAAACCGAAGCAGTCAACGCAGCGGCCGCTGAAGCCACCAAGGCCAAGGCCGATGCGCGGCGCCGGTGACAGCATCAGATCGCGTACAAAGGCAGCTTAGGCTGCCTTTTTTGTTAAATGAGTTTTGAGCATCGTCCCTCGCCGGCTCGCGTTTCCGCAGCGGCTGCAGCCAAACTGCCGCGGTGGATGTTCTTCAGCCTGCTCGCGGCCTACATCGTTCCGGGTTTGTTCGCGCGAGATCCATGGAGCCTGGAAGACGCCGCAGCGTTCGGTGCGATGTGGACGATGGCGCATGGAAGTGCAGACGCGTGGTGGCTGCCTTCGGTGGCGGGGGAATCCCTGCCGGAAGAAGGGCCGCTGCCCTTCTGGATCGGCGCGCTGCTGATTCGGTTATTCGGCGCCGCCCTCGGCGATGTCGTTGCCGCGCGGCTGGTAACGGTGCTGTGGTTCCTGCTCGCAACGACCAGCCTCTGGTACGCCACCTACCGGCTGGCACGACGCCCGGAGGCGCAGCCGGTTGCATTCGCGTTCGGTGGCGAAGCCAGTCCGCGCGACTACGGGCGCATGCTGGCCGATATCGCGGTGCTGTTGATGCTTGCCACCTTCGGCATCGTGATCAGAATGCACGAGACGGTGGCTGAAACCGCGCTCTTCGCATTCGTGTCCGTGCTGCTGCTCGCACTCGCGGTGTCGCTGGAGGATGCATGGAAGGGAACGATCGGCGCTGCTGTGGCACTGGCCGCGATTGCGCTGACACGCGGCTGGCTGCCGGCCGGCGCCTTCACAGTCGCCGCACTGATTTTCGTGCTGTCGTTCGGCAAGCAGCGCGCATTGCGCGCGATCGTCATCATTGCGCTTACCGCCGCGCTGTTCTCACTGTGGCCGATCGCGGCACGGATGGCAACAGCGCAAGCCGGTCCTTACCTTGATGCCTGGTGGGCATGGAATGTACGTCAGCTTGAAGGCCCGAACGCTGCAAGCTTCATGTGGTTCTTGCGCAATGTAGGTTGGTACACGTGGCCGGCGTGGCCGTTCGCGCTATGGACGTTATATTCGTGGCGCAGCTTCTGGCGCCGGCCGCACGTATTGCTGCCGCTGCTGATCGCGCTCGCTGCACTGTTCGCCTTGCTCATTGGCGCTGAGCCGGGCGATCGCGAGTTGATTGCAGCAGTGCCCGCGCTGGTTATCCTCGGCGCATTCAGCGTGTCGACCTTGCG
>CAZKNV010000470.1:0-1884 GCA_964554145.1 uncultured Burkholderiaceae bacterium | reverse complement strand
ACGGGATGATCCGTTGGAAGCAGGCGGTCGACAAGTTCCCGGACTTCGGCCTGACGTTCGGCAACCCCGATTTCGTGAAGTATGCAGAGGCCTATGGCGCCAAGGGATCGCGGGTGGCCGCCACCAAGAATCTCGTGCCGACCATCGACGCGGCGTTCAAGAGCGGCGGCGTGCATCTGATCGACGTCCCGATCGACTACAGCGAGAACGTTCGCGTGCTGGGCGACGAGCTCAAGCAACGCGTCAACGAGATCGAGCTTGCATAACTTCATACGCCTCGGGATCAAGGCCAAGGACTTATGAAGGGACTGTCATGAATCGCTTTCAATATCCAGTGTATCCAGTGTTACTCACAGCGGCTGACGAAGGTGGGTGTGTCGTTACGTGCCGCGATCTGCCGCAGTTGGCGACACAGGGAGAGACCGTGCAAGACGCCCTGGAGCAGGCATTCGATGCCATGAACGAAGTGTTTGCGACCTACCTCATCGAGGGCATCGATTTTCCCGCGCCGAGCAAAGCAAAGCGGCGTGAACATCTAGTGGCTCCACCGGCCGAAACCGTGGCAAAGGTCGCCCTCTACGTCGCAATGCGGAAGGCAGGAATTAGCAAGATTCAGCTGGCTCGGCGGCTCGGCGTTGATGAGAAGGAAGTTCGTCGCCTGCTCGATCCTCACTATGGATCAAAGTTGCCACGCATCGCACAAGCCATCAGCCTGCTCGGACAACGTCTCGTGATCGGTGTGGAATCAGCATGAGTGGACACAGTATTCGGCCGAGCTTGAAGCTAGGAGAACATCATGAAAGCTGCAACTAAAACCAAATCGGCCCGCAAACCTAAGCGCGATCTATTTGGCGAACTGAGCGAAGGCATGACTGCGCTTGCTGAGGCCCGCGCAGGCAAGCGCACGCTGCGTACGCATGCTGCGCAATTCAAGCCCGCTCCTTCGGTGTCGGCCACTCAACTGCTCCGTGTCCGCAGAGATCTAAAGCTACGCAGGAGCAAATAGTGATGGAAAATGCCCAATGCCTGCGTTGACTACAAAACTCGAGAACGTCGCGCGGCTGGTGCACACGATTCGCGGAGAGAAGGTTCTTCTAGCCGCTGACCTCGCCGCCTGTACGGCGTTTCCACTAAAGCGCTAAATCAGGCGGTCAAGCGCAATTCGGATCGTTTCCCTGCGGACTTCATGTTCCAGCTAACAGCACAGGAGTGGAATGCCTTGAGTCACCAACTGTGACCTCAAAAAGCTCTGAGCCCGGCATGCGGTCACAAACTGTGACCTCAAACGGCCGTGGTGGTGCACGCTATCGTCCGTACGCTTTCACCGAGCAAGGCGTTGCGATGCTCTCTAGCGTGTTGCTCTCACCGCGCGCCGTCGAGGTCAACATCGCCATCATGCGCACCTTTGTGCAATTGCGACGATTGATGGATTCCAACCGCGACCTGGCCCGCAAGATTGAAACAATGGAGAAGAAGTACGACCAACACTTCGCCGTAGTCTTCGATGCCATCAAGCAACTCATTGCCGATGACGACACTCGTAAGGCGCAGCCAAAGCGTCGAATCGGTTTCTCGTAGGACGATGCCGACTCCAGCGAAACTGCAAGTAGTGCAAGCCTACGACCGGGCGCCGATCGCCGAGATCGACACCGATGACGCTGCCGCGCTGGAGCTGAAGCTCGCGACCGCGACGCAGGTTTTCCGCGACCGCAAGGGTTGGCTGCCGGTGCACCAACGCGTCGATGTGCTGCGGCGGTTGGCCGCCCTGATCGAGACGCGTCGCGACCACTTCGCCCGTCTCATCGCGCGCGAAGGCGGCAAGCCGCTGACCGACGCCATCGTCGAAACCACGCGCGCGATCGACGGCGTGCGCAACGCCGCCGA
>CAZKNV010000469.1:0-1895 GCA_964554145.1 uncultured Burkholderiaceae bacterium | reverse complement strand
TCGGTTCGGTGACCGGCCGGCCGCGGCGCTGCGGCTGGTTCGATGCTGCCGGACTGAAGCGAGCGGTGCAGCTAAATGGCACCACCGGTTTGTGCATCACCAAGCTCGACGTGCTCGATGGCCTGCCGCGCGTCATGCTCAATACCGGCTACCGGATGGATGGCAACGCAGTGGACATCCTGCCCTACGGTGCCGACGCGGTGAGCCGCTGCAAGCCGGTGTATGAAGAGTTCACCGGCTGGACTGAATCGACGTTCGGCGTACAGCGCTGGAACGACTTGCCGGCCGGCGCGCAGCGATATCTCGAGCGGCTGTCCGAAGTACTGGCGGTGCCGATCGATCTCGTTTCCACCGGGCCCGATCGCGAGCAGACAATCGTGCTGCGCCATCCGTTTGACTAAATGAGCAATCCGGCCCGGTCAGAGTCCGATCTGTACGTCGACTGGGACGAGTACCACCGTTTGATCGAAGCGCTGTGCCTGCTGGTGCATGAATCGGACTGGCGTTTCGACTCGCTGCTATGCCTCGCGCGCGGCGGGTTGCGCGTCGGCGACGTGATTTCGCGCATCTACGATGTGCCGCTGGCGATTCTGGCGGCGAGTTCGTATCGCGCAGCGGCCGGCACGCGCCAGGGTCAGCTCGATATCGGCGAATACATCACGATGACGAGCGACGCGCTGCACGGCAGGCTGCTGCTGGTGGATGATCTGGTCGACTCGGGTGTGACGCTGTCGCGAGTCGTCGAACAACTGAGGTCGCGCTATCCGGCGATTGAAGAAGTGAAAACCGCCGTCATTTGGTACAAGGCATGTTCGGCGTTCAGGCCGGACTATTTTGTGCAACACCTGCCGGCGAACCCGTGGATTCATCAGCCGTTCGAGGTGTACGACGCGATGGGCCCAGAGAAACTAGCCGAACGATTGACAAAAAAGTAGCCGGCTCCCGGCCGGTGCCCCTGAAACCATTTGGTGCCCAGAAGAGGACTCGAACCTCCACAGTGTTGCCACCGCTAGGACCTGAACCTAGTGCGTCTACCAATTCCGCCATCTGGGCAAGCTGCCTACTGCAAAACTACTGCGCGCCCCGATCTTGCGCCTCCGGTGCTCAGCGTACCTCTGTACGCTTCTGCTCCTAGACGCAACCTCGGGGCTGCTCGCTACGTTTTGCAGCAGGCACCAAGCTGCGAATTCTAGCGGCAGTAGACATCTAGTCAAAATACATTGAGCGGTTTGTCAAAGGCAGCCGCAGAAAGAAATTGTGAACAAAAGAATAAATCGCACTGATAGCGATTCAATCGTAGAAGCGCTGACTGCTGCGCGCGCGCCGCTTACGCCGGCCGATTTGGCGGAGCGGCTCAGGCTCGACGCCGATGATCACGGCGCGTTTAACAGCGAGATCGAAGAGCTCGAAAGAGCCGGCCGCATCGTGCGCAACCGCGCCGGCTTGCTGCTGGTCGCAGCGCGCGCCAATCTGTTATCCGGTCAGGTGCAAGGACATCGCGACGGCTTCGGCTTTCTGATTCGCGACGACGCCGGAGCCGACCTCGTGCTCTCGGAGCACGAGATGAGCAAGGTGCTGCACGGCGATCGCGTGCTCGCGCGTATTACCGGAGCCGATCGCCGTGGCCGCCCGGAAGGCGAGATCGTCGAAGTCATCGAGAGCCGCACCAATAAACTCGTCGGTCGTTTGCTGAACGAGCGCGGGGTCATGATCGTCGTTCCGGAGGATCAGCGCATTGCGCACGACATCCTGATTCCGCCCGGTGCTTCGCTGTCGGCCGAGCCGGGGCAGGTGGTCGTCGTCGAAATCCTGCAGCAACCGCAGCGCTATGTGCAGCCGGTCGGCCGCGTGATCGAAGTACTCGGAGCGATCGACGATCCGGGCATGGAGATCGA
>CAZKNV010000468.1:0-1908 GCA_964554145.1 uncultured Burkholderiaceae bacterium | reverse complement strand
TCATACGGGAAGTTACTCGACCTCCGCGCCCAGGTGCTTGATCGTTACACCGCTGGCATTAAGTGGCTGGAAACGAGGGCACGGCATGAGGAGGCACGGCGGCTAAGCGCTGCGCGCAATGCGCTGCCCGCGGTTCGGACAGAACGGCAGATGATCCAGGACATTTTGGCGCTGCAGGCGGGACGTCCGGTTGAACTTGGCAAGACACGGGGCGGGCGAGCCCGATCATGACAATTCGGAGTTGGCACGAAAGCCGGTCACGACGCAACGCCCTGACCCCTTCGGGACGACGTCCATCTACCGCGTACGTCCTTCGTTGTCGCCCCGGGCTCGACCAAACTGGCGACCTTCGCGAATCTGCTGCGCGATCCGTTCGCCTGCCTGGTCGGTAAAGCGACGCTGTGCTGCAGGATCATTCGGATAGTGCTTGGCGGCGTACGCGCCAGCCTGGTCTTTCTTTTCGATGGCGCCGCGATAAGTTGGAAATTCGCGCAGGAACTGCTCGCGCGGCATCGTCGAGTAAGCCTCGGCGGCCAGCGCCCAGCGATACAGCTTCGCTGCTTCAGCATGGGCCAGGGCGCGCTCGGACGCCTCCTTGCGCCACATCACCGCTTGCTCGAGCCCCTGACGCGCCGCCGAGTCACCGCGAACTTGCAGCCGGGCGGTGAGCGTATGCCAACGCACAGCATTGTCAGCCAGCTGTCTAGGCGAGGGCTGACGCTCTCGCTCGGTATCGAGTGTCTGCAGAGCGCGGGCGGACTTGGACCAACGATTGCCTTCGCGCTCATTCGTATAAACGGCGCGGCCGCTGCGAGTGATCAGCTGCACCTTGTCGACCAAATTTCCGCGATCGATAGCGCTTGCAGTGTCGCGCAATGAGTTGTATGCCTCGTCGTGGTATCTGGCGGGCACAAAGCGAGGGATTTCAGCGCGCTCCACCTGCCGGAAATATCGCTCGACGGTCGAAATCCGGCTCGTTTCACGATCGACGACCACGATCACGGCTTCTATTGCATAACCGCTTTGACGCAACTCATTGCTGAGTTCGATGACTGCCCGCGGGTTGCGCATCGTCGTCTCGAACACCAAATTCTTGTGCGAGGCCATGGCTTCGCGATAAAGACGCTGATACCAGAGCCCGGCGTCGCGCTGCGTATCGCGCGCAGCGCTGGCGTCAGTGCGGGCATGGGCTTGCCAGTGAGGATGGAACTCGCGCAACTCATCGCCTGAGATGACGACGGCGGAGCCGGAGGTCGCAGCGAGCCGAGCGTTGACATCGCGGATGGCGCCGCTCTTGCCGGCACCGGGTTGTCCGCCCACGAGGACAGCCGTGGGGGTCAGCGACCGGTCGACTGCATCCAGGAAGAAGCGCCGAATCTCGCTCGCGTAGATGCGGTCGTGCTCGGCCTCGCTAAGCAGTTCGCGCTGACTGGCCACACCGTGAGTTTATGGTCAGCTCTGCGCGCGCAGCGCATCCAGGCGCTTGCGAGCTTTCTCGACGGCTTCGCGGTCGCGCACATTCAGGGTGCGATTGATCTTCATTGCTTCATCGCCTTGCTTCTTCCAGCGCGCGATTGATTCCCGGTTCGGGCGTGGCTTGTCTTCTTCAGTGGAAATCTTCTTTGCCTGACCAGCCACGAAGCGAATCAACGACTCGAGCAGCACTTCGCCGTCGATGTGCTGGAAGTCTTTCCACATCTGCTGGTTGTATTCGAAGAAGGGGATGCCAGCGCCTTCCCGCAGCGGCATCCGCAACTCGATCGGCAGGGCACCGTCGCGCGCGATGCGGGTTACAACCGCGCGAAGGACGTCGCCAAGCTCGAAGCCCACTTGATCGCAGACCGCAGCGGCGTTGCGCTTGAGAGTGGGATCGCAGCGAAAGCGGATTAATTCGGTTTCAGTGGGCAT